>NZ_JBEZKZ010000007.1:0-145797 GCF_040651895.1 Streptomyces sp. NPDC048352 | reverse complement strand
GGGCCCGGCTGGCGGCGTGGTTCTTGGGGCGGGGGGGCGCGGGGTGGGGGGGGGGGGGGGGGGGCCCCCCGCCGGCCACGCCCCCCGTCCGTTTAAGGTGAAGATCACCTGATGCGACCGCGCGCGCCCTGTAAAGTAAAAGAAGCGTCAAGAGTGACGCGGAGAAGTTCTGGGTGCGCCGGGAAGTCTGGTCGGCAACTGCATGAGCCATGCCGTCGACCACCCGGAGGTTCCCCACCGTGGCCACCCCCACGCACACGCCCACCCCGGTCCGCAAGCTGCTCGGCCGCCTCTCGCTGCCCGAGCGCCGCTTCGTCGCGGCCGCGCTGCGCACGGAGACCGTCGGCGGCGTCCTGCTCCTGGCATCGGCGATCGCCGCCCTCATGTGGGCCAACATCCCCGCCGTCTCCGAAAGCTACGACAGCGTCCGGTCCTTCCACATCGGACCCTCCTCGCTGGGCCTGGACCTCTCCCTCCAGCACTGGGCGGCCGACGGCCTGCTCGCCGTCTTCTTCTTCGTCGCCGGCATCGAGCTCAAACGCGAACTCGTCGCGGGCGACCTGCGCGATCCCAAGGCGGCCGCCCTCCCGGTGATCGCCGCGGTATGCGGCATGGCGGCGCCCGCGCTCGTCTACCTGCTGGTCAACGCCCTCGGGAACGGATCGAGCGACGGCTGGGCCGTACCGACGGCCACCGACATCGCCTTCGCCCTCGCCGTCCTCGCAGTCATCGGCACCTCGCTGCCCTCCGCGCTGCGCGCCTTCCTGCTGACCCTGGCCGTCGTCGACGACCTCTTCGCCATCCTGATCATCGCGGTGTTCTTCACCAGCGAGCTCGACTTCCTGGCCCTCGGCGGCGCCGTCGCCGGCCTGGTCCTCTTCTGGTTCCTGCTGCGCGCCGGCGTCCGCGGCTGGTACGTGTACGTCCCGCTCGCCCTGGTCATCTGGGGCCTGATGTACAACAGCGGCGTCCACGCCACCATCGCCGGCGTGGCCATGGGCCTGATGCTCCGCTGCACCCGCAAGGAGGGGGAGCACCACTCCCCCGGCGAGCGCATCGAGCACCTGGTGCGGCCCCTGTCGGCCGGACTGGCGGTGCCCCTCTTCGCCCTCTTCTCCGCCGGGGTCTCCCTTTCGGACGAATCCATCGCCCAGGTCTTCACCCGCCCCGAGACCCTCGGTGTGGTGCTCGGCCTCGTCGTCGGCAAGACGGTCGGCATCTTCGGCGGCACCTGGCTGGCCGCCCGCTTCACCAAGGCCGAGCTGAACGAGGACCTCGCCTGGCCCGACGTGTTCGCCGTGGCCTCCCTCGCCGGCATCGGCTTCACCGTCTCCCTGCTCATCGGCGAACTCGCCTTCGCGGGGGACGCCGTCCTCACCGACGAGGTCAAGGCCGCCGTGCTGATCGGCTCCCTCATCGCGGCGGTCGTCGCGAGCATCCTGCTCAAGCTGCGCAACCGCAGGTACCGGGCGCTGACCGAGGCCGAGGAGCGCGACGAGGACAGCGACGGGATCCCGGACATCTACGAGCTGGACAACCCGGACTACCACCTGCGGATGGCGAGGATCCACGAGGAGAAGGCCGCCGAACACCGCCGCATGGCCGAGGCCGTGGCGCTCGCGCAGGCCCGTGGGACGGACGCGGCCACGGGCGAAGCGGCGGGCGGATCCAGCACCCGGGCCGACCGTCCGGCATGATCTGAGTGACGACGGAGGACAGCCGCCGACAGCCGACGACAGAGGGAGACAGAGATGAGCGCAGTGGACCAAGGGGTTCCGGGAGCCGAGCGCACCCTTGGGCAGCTGGTCGCCTCCGCCACCGCCGAGATGTCCGCCCTGGTGCACGACGAGATCGCGCTCGCCAAGGTCGAGATCAGACAGGACGTCAAGCGCGCGGGCATCGGCAGCGGCGCGGCGATCGTCGCGGGCGTGCTCGTCCTCTTCTCCCTCCCCGTACTGAGTTTCGCCGCGGCCTACGGGATCCACAATCTCGGGCTCGGCCTGGCCTGGTCCTTCCTCATCGTCGGCGGCGCGTTCTGGCTGCTGGCGGGCCTGATCGGGCTGCTGGCCGTGGCGAAGTTCAAGAAGGTCAAGCCGCCGGTGAAGACCATCGACTCCGTCAAGCAGACCGCGGCGCTCGTCGGAACCGTCAAGCCGCATCCGCGTCCGTTCAGTGACCAGGCTGTGGGTGTGGCACGCTCGTCCTCATGACAGCGCCCTCGGCCGACTCCGGCACTCCGCCCACCGCCGCCTCGGCGGTACGGCTCGACCTGCCCGACGGGCGGGCGGTGACGCACCGGGACGTCGCCGCCAACGGCGCCCGCTTCCACGTCGCGGAGGTCGGTGACGGGCCGCTGGTGCTGCTGCTGCACGGGTTCCCGCAGTTCTGGTGGACCTGGCGCCACCAGCTGACCGCCCTCGCGGACGCCGGATACCGCGCGGTGGCGATGGACCTGCGCGGGGTGGGCGGCAGCGACCGCACCCCGCGCGGCTACGACCCCGCGAACCTGGCGCTCGACATCACCGGGGTCGTACGGTCCCTCGGGGAGCCGGACGCCGCCCTGGTCGGACACGACCTGGGCGGCTACCTCGCCTGGACGGCGGCCGTGATGCGGCCCAAGCTGGTGCGCCGCCTGGTGGTCTCCTCCATGCCGCACCCCCGCCGCTGGCGCTCGGCCATGATGGCCGACTTCGGTCAGACCCGGGCGAGTTCGCACGTCTGGGGGTTCCAGCGGCCGTTCATCCCCGAACGGCAGCTGGTCGCCGACGACGGGGCGCTCGTGGCGGAGCTGATCCGCGACTGGTCCGGGCCGCTGCTCCCGGAGGACGCCGATCTCGGCGTGTACCGGCGGGCGATGTGCATCCCGTCCACCGCGCACTGCTCGGTCGAGCCCTACCGCTGGATGATGCGGTCGATGGCCCGCCCGGACGGACTCCAGTTCTACCGGCGGATGAAGCGCCCCGTACGCGTCCCGACCCTGCACCTGCACGGCTCGCTGGACCCGGTGATGCGCACGCGCAGCGCGGCCGGCTCGGGCGAGTACGTCGAAGCCCCGTACCGCTGGCGGCTCTTCGACGGTCTGGGGCACTTCCCGCACGAGGAGGACCCGGCCGCCTTCAGCACCGAGCTGGTGAACTGGCTCAAGGACCCCGAGCCCGACCGCTGACGGCCCGTCGGCGGGCTGCCGTGCGGCCCCGCCGACGGACTTGCCGACGAACCGCCAGGTGGCCCGTACGACCGTCTTACGGTCATTCAATTGCCCGGCGCATAGGCCAATTGGCCGCCCCGGACGGGGTTACGGACCTTGGACCCCGGGCACAGCTCGTTGTATGGGCTGGACGCACGACCGCGGTGACACCGCACACGAACGCCGCTCGGCAACGGCGCCGAGCACGCACGACAGGACCGGCCGGGACGGCCACGACCCCCGGCTCGGGATCCCGCGCATCCTCCGCCGCCGCGCCCGTTGGGTATCGGCTCGGCTCCGCCATCCACGGATGTAGGAACGATCACGCCGCCGGGAGCGGCGCTCCCGGCGGCGCAGGGGTCAGAGGGCGCAGCCCTGGGTGTCGACCCGGCGGTCGGCGGTCTTCCCGATGCGGATGTCCTCGCGGATCTCGTCCGCCGTCAGGGCGTAGCCGGTGTTCGGGTCGTCGAGGGACTTCGCGAAGACGACCCCGTACACCCTGCCTTCGGGCGTCAGCAGCGGGCCGCCGGAGTTGCCCTGGCGCACGGTCGCGAACAGCGAGTAGACGTCGCGGCGGACCGTGCCCCGGTGGTAGATGTCCGGGCCGTTGGCGTTGATCCGGCCGCGGACACGGGCCGCGCGGACGTCGTAGGCGCCGTTCTCCGGGAAGCCGGCGACGATCGCGTCGCTGCTGCTCGTCGCGTCCCGGTCGGTGAACTCCAGCACCGGGGCCTTCAGCTTGGGCACGTCCAGCACGGCGATGTCGCGCTCCCAGTCGTAGAGCACGACCTTGCCGTCGTAGAGCTTGCCCTCGCCGCCGATCTGCACGGTCGGCTCCACGACCCCGCCGACGACGTGGGCGTTGGTCATCACCTTGCCGGGCGCGAAGACGAAGCCGGTGCCCTCCAGGACCTTGCTGCAGCTGGGCGCGGTACCGACGACCTTGACGATCGACAGCTTGGCCTGCTGGGCCACTCCGCTGCGCGCCAGCGCCGGGTCGGGGGCCTTCACCTCGGTGATCGGCTCGTTCGAGAACGGGCTGAAGACCTGCGGGAAGCCGTTGCGCGCGAGGGTGGAGCTGAAGTCCGAGAACCAGGTGTTCGCCTGGGCGGGCAGCACGCGCGAAACCCCGAGGAGCACCTTGGAGTTGCGGACCTCCTTGCCCAGAGTGGGCAGCGAGGTCCCGGCCAGCGCCGAGCCGATCAGCCAGGCCACGAGCAGCATGGCGACGACGTTGACCAGCGCACCGCCGGTCGCGTCCAGCGCGCGGGCGGGCGACCAGGTGATGTGGCGTCTGAGCCGGTTGCCCAGATGGGTGGTCAGCGCCTGTCCGATCGAGGCGCAGATGATGATCACGACGACGGCGATCACCACCACGGTGGTGGACACCTGGGTGCCGTTGTCGGTCACCCGGTCCCAGATCAGGGGCAGCAGGGACACGGCGACGAGGCCACCGCCGAGGAAGCCGATCACCGACAGGACGCCGACGACGAACCCCTGGCGGTAGCCGACGATCGCGAACCACACGGCGGCGACGAGCAACAGGATGTCCAGCACGTTCACGAGGGTCACCGTCTCATGCGTGCCAGTCGAGCGGGACGTGACGTGAGCGGTCCCACGGTCGCTCCCAGCCCGCGAAGTGCAGGATCCGGTCGATCACTCCGGCGGTGAAGCCCCAGACCAGGGCCGATTCCACGGTGAAGCCGGGCCCTTCGTGCCCCCGCGGATGGACCACGGTGACGCGGTGCGCGGGGTCCGTGAGATCCGCCACGGGCACCGTGAAGACCCGGGCCGTCTCCGCCGGGTCGACCGCGCCGACCGGCGAGGGCTCGCGCCACCAGCCCAGCACCGGGGTCACGACGAACTCGCTGACCGGGATGTAGAGCCGGGGCAGCACCCCGAAGAGCTGGACGCCCGCCGGATCCAGGCCGGTCTCCTCCTCGGCCTCGCGCAGCGCGGCGCGCAGCGGGCCGGTGGTGTGCGGGTCGCCGTCTTCCGGGTCCAGCGCGCCGCCGGGGAAGGAGGGCTGGCCGGCGTGCGAGCGCAGGCTGCCGGCGCGCTCCTGGAGCAGCAGCTCCGGGCCGCGCGGGCCCTCGCCGAAGAGGATCAGCACGGCGGACTGGCGGCCCCGGCCGTCCTCGGGCGGCAGGAAGCGGCTGAGCTGGCGGGGCCGGACGGTCCGGGCGGCCGTCACGACCGGGTCGAGCCACGCGGGCAGGCCGGCCGTCGTGAGGGCCGGGCCGTCGGCCCCGCGCGCCGTTGCCGTGGTCTCGTCCTGCGTACCGCGCGTCATGGGCACCCCTGTCCGCATTCTTCTGTCGCCGCCGTCTCCCACACCGCTGAACGCGGTCCGGGTCCCGATTCGTTCCGTGGGGGCGCGGGCCCGCCCGCCGCGCGCCCCTGGCCGCCCCGGCCGCCGCCCGGCGCCCCTGGGCCGCCCCGGCTGCCGTCGCCGGCCGGCCCCGGCCGCTGCCCCGGCGCCCTGGGCCGCCCCGGCTGCCTGCCCCGCCGGCCCCTTGCCGCCGCAGCCGCCCGCTGCCGGCCCGTGGCCGCCGCTGTCGCCTCCGCGGGGCACCGGCCGCCCGGTCCTGCCGCCGCCCGCGCTCAGGGCTCCGTACGGGCTCCCAGCGGCGGGGCGGGCAGGCCCGGGTAGTCCGGGGGCGGGGAGAGCCGCTGGCCCGGCTGGCCGCCCTTCTCGTACCGCAGGAGCTTCTTCGCCTTCTCCGGGTCCGTCTCGCCCTCCCCGTAGGCCGGGCAGAGCGGGGCGATCGGGCAGGCACCGCAGGCGGGCCTGCGGGCGTGGCAGATGCGGCGGCCGTGGAAGACGACGCGGTGGGAGAGCATCGTCCACTCGCTCTTGGGGAAGATCGCGCAGATCTCCGCCTCGACCTTCTCCGGGTCCACCTGCTCGGTCCACTTGAAGCGGCGCACCAGTCGGCCGAAGTGGGTGTCGACGGTGATCCCGGGGACCCCGAAGGCGTTGCCGAGGACCACGTTGGCCGTCTTGCGGCCGACTCCCGGCAGGGTGACGAGGTCCTCCAGCCGCCCCGGGACCTCCCCGCCGAAGTCGTCGCGCAGGGCCCGGGAGAGGCCGAGCAGCGACTTCGCCTTCGCCCGGAAGAAGCCGGTCGGCCGGATGATCTCCTCCAGCCGCTCCGGCACGGCCGCCGCCATGTCCTCGGGGGTCGGGTAGGCGGCGAAGAGGGCCGGGGTCGTCTGGTTCACGCGCAGGTCGGTGGTCTGCGCGGACAGGACGGTGGCGACCAGGAGCTCGAACGGATTGCGGAAGTCGAGCTCCGGATGGGCGTACGGGTACACCTCCGCGAGCTCGCGGTTGATGCGGCGGGCCCGGCGGACCATCGCCAGGCGCGATTCCGGCTTCGGCGCCGCCTGTTTCTTGGCCGAACCTTTGCCCAGCGGGGCAGGTCGCACCTTTTCGGACGCCGCGACAGGGGCTTGTTCGCCCCCGGCTGAATTCTGGCTCACCGTCACTCCTGCGGACCCCTTGGCCTGTGCTCTCACCGGCTTGTTGGACACCCGGCCAGCCTAAGGCCGGGCGCCGACACCCGCCCGGACCTCAGGTAACACGACCCCGATTGGCCTCTCGCCGCACAGCACGCCCATCCGTCCGGCATCCTTGTGATTGATCGCACTGTTTGAGCCGTCCGGCAAAATGGGGAGCGGTCCCCACTGGCTGGTCGACATAGGAGAGAGACTCGTGGACGACGTTCTGCGGCGCGCCCCGCTCTTCGCGGCGCTCGATGACGAGCAGGCCGCGGAGCTCCGCGCCTCCATGGCCGAGGTGACCCTCGCGCGCGGCGACGCCCTGTTCCACGAGGGCGACCCCGGCGACCGGCTGTACGTGGTGACCGAGGGCAAGGTGAAGCTCCACCGCACCTCCCCCGACGGCCGCGAGAACATGCTGGCCGTCCTCGGCCCCGGCGAGCTGATCGGCGAGCTGTCGCTGTTCGACCCGGGCCCCCGTACCGCTACCGCCACCGCGCTGACCGAGGTCAAGCTCCTCGGCCTCGGCCACGGTGACCTCCAGCCGTGGCTGAACGCCCGGCCCGAGGTCGCGACCGCGCTGCTGCGCGCCGTCGCCCGGCGCCTGCGCAAGACCAACGACCAGATGTCCGACCTGGTCTTCTCCGACGTTCCCGGCCGTGTCGCCCGGGCGCTCCTCGACCTGTCGCGCCGCTTCGGCGTGCAGTCGGAGGAGGGCATCCACGTCGTGCACGACCTCACGCAGGAGGAGCTGGCCCAGCTCGTCGGCGCCTCCCGCGAGACCGTGAACAAGGCGCTCGCCGACTTCGCGGGCCGCGGCTGGCTGCGCCTGGAGGCCCGTGCCGTGATCCTGCTGGACGTGGAGCGGCTCGCCAAGCGCTCGCGCTGACAGCGTCGGCCAACGCCGCGGAAGGGCCCCGTCCGGGTGCGGACGGGGCCCTTCGCGCACCGGTCCGGCCGGGGCGGAACGTACCTGCGCTCCCTGCCCGGCGGCGTGCAGAGTAGGACCATGGAACGCAGAGGGCTGGACGCGGACGGCTACTTCGAGCGGGAGGGGTCCCTCGGGCGGATCCAGCCCGCGTTCGCGGAGCCCGTCGCGGCGGCGCGCGCCCGCGCCGCAGACGCGTACGGACCCCGGCTGCACAGCGCCTACCTCTACGGCTCCGTACCGCGCGGGACGGCCCGGCCGGGGCTCAGCGACCTCGACCTGCTGATCGCCCTGCACCGGGAACCGGGCGACGAGGACCGCGACACCGCCGAGGTACTGGGGCGCGGGCTCGACGAGGACTTCCCGCAGATCGACGGCGTCGGCATCCTGCTGTACGGCAAGGAACGGCTGCTGAGCGAGCAGGAACGTTACGACCTGGGCTGGTTCCTGGCCTGCCTGTGCACCCCGCTGCTCGGCGACGACCTGGCCGAGCACCTGCCCCGCTACCGCCCGGACAGCACGCTCGCCCGGGAGGCCAACGGCGACCTGGCCGCCCTGCTCCCGCGATGGCGGGCCCGGTTCGAGGCCGCCTCGGAGCCCGCGGAGTTCCGGAGGATGAACCGGTTCTTCTCCCGGCACCTGGTGCGGACCGCCTTCACGCTGGTCATGCCCCGGTGGGGCGGCTGGACCAGCGACCTCACCGAGTCCGCGGAGGTCTTCGGCCGCTACTACCCCGAGCGGGCGGCCCAACTGCGCCGGGCGGCCGTGGTGGCGCTGGCCCCGACCGAGGACCCGGCCGTGGCGCGCGCGTACCTCGACGACCTCGGACCCTGGCTCGCGGACGAGTTCACGGCCCGGCTCGGCACGAAGTCGCCACGCGGCTAGGGGGTGTCAGGCCTTGGGGGCGGCGGGCTCCAGGGACTCGACGGCCCGCTTGGCCTCCGCCAGGCCCGCGCCCGTGATCTGCCGGTAGAGCTTGATCGCCGAGACGGTGCGGCCGTCCCGCACCAGGGCGCGCACCCGGTCCATGCCCGCCGGCTCCGGCTCCTCGATGCCGAAGTGGTCCAGGACCCGGCCCAGCCGGCGCTCCAGCCGGTCGGCCTTGTCCTCCAGGGCCCGCACCTTGAGGTTCAGCGTCGACGTGATCCAGCCCGCCGTCGCCAGCAGCGCGAGCAGCAGGAAAAGCGTGTTCATTCAGGTCCCCCCGGGATCAGTCCGTGATCCCGAAGGTACTCGAGCTGCGCCTGCACCGACCACGTGGCCGCGGGCCACAGCGAGCGGTCCACGTCCGCGTAGACCTGCGCGACGACGGCCTCGGCGGTGCTGAACCCGTTCTCCACGGCCGTCTCGACCTGGGCGAGGCGGTGCGCGCGGTGGGCGAGGTAGAACTCCACCGCCCCCTGCGCGTCGTCCAGGACCGGGCCGTGGCCGGGGAGCACCGTGTGGACGCCGTCGTCCACCGTCAGGGAGCGCAGGCGGCGCAGGGAGTCCAGGTAGTCGCCCAGGCGCCCGTCGGGGTGCGCGACGACGGTGGTGCCGCGGCCCAGGACGGTGTCGCCGGTCAGCACGGCCCGGTCGGCCGGCAGGTGGAAGCAGAGCGAGTCGGCGGTGTGCCCCGGCGTGGCCACCACGCGCAGCTCCAGACCGCCGGTGCGGATCACGTTACCGGCGGCGAGGCCCTCGTCGCCCAGGCGCAGCGCGGGGTCGAGGGCGCGGACCTTGGTGCCGGTCAGCTCGGCGAAGCGGCCGGCGCCCTCGGCGTGGTCGGGGTGGCCGTGGGTGAGGAGGGTGAGCGCGATCCGCTTGCCGGCCTGCTCGGCGGTGGCGATGACGGCCCGCAGGTGGCCCTCGTCAAGGGGGCCGGGGTCGATGACGACGGCCAGTTCGGAGTCGGGTTCCGAGACGAGCCAGGTGTTGGTGCCGTCGAGGGTCATGGCCGAGGCGTTGGGGGCCAGCACGTTGACCGCGCGGGCGGTGGCCGGCCCGGAGACGACGGTCCCGCGGGGCTGTCCGGGGAGGGCTGCGGCATCGGTCATGCGGGGCCTCCCGGGCGCACGCGCTTGGTGAACTCGTCATGGCCCGGCCAGCTGAGGACCAGTACGCCGTCCTCCAGCGCGGCCTGCGCCAGCACCGGGGCGAGGTCCTGGGCCCCGGCCGCGGCGAGCGCGTCGGCGGCGCTCGCGTACGGCTCCAGGGAGCGCAGCGTGGAAATGGTCGGCGGCATCATCAGCAGCTCGCCCTTGTCGTAACCGGCGGCGGCGTCGGCGGGGCGGATCCACACGGTCCGGTCGGCTTCGGTGGAGGCGTTGCGGGTGCGCTGGCCCTCCGGGAGGGCGGCGACGAAGAACCACGTGTCGTAGCGGCGGGGCTCGAACTCGGGGGTGATCCAGCGGGCCCACGCCCCGAGCAGGTCGGAGCGCAGCAGCAGGCGGCGGCGCTCCAGGAACTCCGCGAAGGACAGCTCCCGCGCCACGAGCGCCTCGCGGTCGGCCTCCCAGTCGTCGCCCGTGGTGTCTCCGACGACCGTGTCCGGGGTCTCCCCGGCCAGCAGGACGCCGGCCTCCTCGAAGGTCTCCCGTACGGCACCGCAGACGATCGCCTGGGCGGTGGCGGCGTCCGTGCCGAGGCGCTCGGCCCAGAGCTCCTGGCCGGGTCCGGCCCAGCCGATGCGGCGGTCCTCGTCGCGGGGGTCGACGCCGCCGCCGGGGTAGGCGTACGCGCCGCCTGCAAAGGCCATGGAGGCGCGGCGGCGCAGCATGTGCACGGCCGGGCCGGCGGGGGTGTCGCGGAGCAGCATCACGGTGGCGGCGCGTCTGGGTTCCACCGGGACGAGGGCCCCGTCCGCGAGCGCGCGGATGCGGTCGGGCCACTCCGGGGGGTACCACTGGCCTCCGGCGGGCGGCTGGGCGGGCGACGGCTGACCGTGCTGACCATTCGGCATGGCCGGATGCTACGGCCATCCGGCCCGATGTTCGAGGCCCGCCCCTGCCCTGGCCGGGCGGACCGTGCCCCTCACCGCTGCCCGGGCCGGGCGGTGCGGAGCCATTGCCCTGCCCGGGCCGTTCTGCAGCCCTGCCGCTGCGCGGGGCTGGGTCCCCTACCCGCCCTTCGCCCGTTCCCTGGGGCTCCGCCCCAGACCCCGCGCCTCAAACGCCGGCGAGGCTAGAGGTGGCGCCGACGTACCGAGGCGCGGGCGCGGTAGCGCGTGTCCGTAGCCGCGCCCGGCGCTTGAGGGCGAGAACGGGTGAAGGGCGGGGAGGGGCTAGCCCGCGCAGCGGCCAACCACCCGCACCCGACCACCGGCACCAGCCACGCGGAGCCAGGCCCGGGAAGGCGCGTCGGCGCTCGGCGGTGCCAGGGCCGCGTCGCAGCAGGGGCTCGGCGCGTCAGGAAGGAAGCAGCTCGACCTGGATCTCGATCTCGACCGGCGCGTCCAGCGGCAGAACCGCCACACCGACCGCGGAGCGCGCGTGCACGCCCTTGTCGCCGAGCACCGCGCCCAGCAGCTCGCTCGCACCGTTCAGCACGCCCGGCTGCGCCGTGAAGTCGGGGGCCGAGGCGACGAAGCCGACGACCTTCACCACACGGGCGATCCGGTCCAGGTCACCGACCACGGACTTGACGGCCGCCAGGGCGTTCAGCGCGCACGTCGCCGCGAGCTCCTTGGCCTGCTCGGCGGAGACCTCGGCGCCGACCTTGCCGGTCACGGGCAGCTTGCCCTGCACCATCGGCAGCTGGCCCGCGGTGTACACGTACGCGCCCGACCGGACCGCCGGCTGGTACGTGGCCAGCGGCGGTACCACCTCGGGCAGGGTCAGGCCGAGCTCGGCCAGCTTCGCCTCGACGACGCCGCTCATGCCTTCTCCCGCTTGAGGTAGGCCACGAGCTGCTCGGGGTTGTTCGGGCCGGGCACGACCTGGACGAGCTCCCAGCCGTCCTCGCCCCAGGTGTCCAGGATCTGCTTGGTGGCGTGAACCAGCAGGGGGACCGTCGCGTATTCGAACTTCTTGGTCATGGGGGCGAGCGTAATGCCTGAGCGGGAGTGGTTAGGCTCGGACGCTGTGAGCAGGCTCCAGGTGGTCAGCGGCAAGGGCGGCACCGGCAAGACCACGGTCGCCGCCGCACTCGCGCTGGCCCTCGCACGCGAGGGCAAGCGGACTCTTCTCGTGGAGGTCGAGGGCAGGCAGGGCATCGCACAGCTTTTCGGCACGGAAGCGCTCCCCTACGAGGAGCGCAAGATCGCCGTGGCGCCCGGCGCCGGCGGGGGTGAGGTGTACGCGCTCGCCATCGACGCCGAACGGGCGCTTCTGGACTACCTCCAGATGTTCTACAAGCTCGGCTCGGCCGGCCGAGCCCTCAAGAAGCTCGGCGCGATCGACTTCGCGACGACGATCGCACCCGGTCTGCGGGACGTGCTGCTGACCGGCAAGGCGTGCGAGGCGGTACGGCGCAAGGACAAGGCCGGGCGGTACGTCTACGACCACGTGATCATGGACGCTCCGCCGACGGGGCGCATCACCCGCTTCCTGAACGTCAACGACGAGGTGGCCGGGCTGGCCCGGTTCGGGCCGATCCACAACCAGGCGCAGGCCGTCATGAAGGTGCTCAAGTCCCCGGAGACCGCGGTGCACCTGGTGACCCTGCTGGAGGAGATGCCCGTCCAGGAGACCGCGGACGGGATCGAGGAGCTGGTGCGGGCGGGGCTGCCCGTCGGCCGGGTGATCGTCAACATGGTGCGCCCGCACCACCTCGACGAGGACACCCTGCGCGCGGCGGCGGAGGGCCGGCGCCCGGAGATCGCCAAGGCCCTGTCCCGGGCCGGGCTGGGCGGCGCGCGGCGGGGCGGGCTGGCCGAGCGGCTGGTGGAACCGCTCCTGACGCAGGCCGCCGAGCACGCGAGCCGGGTGGAGCTCGAGCGGGAGCAGCGCGCGGTACTGGCGGGGCTGCGCGTGCCGACGTACGAACTCCCCCTGCTCGGCTCGGGGATGGAGCTGGCCGGGCTGTACGAGCTGGCGACGGAGCTCCGCAAGCAGGTGGACGCCGAATGAGTGAGGGAGGGGACGGCATGGGCCTGGACACGCCGCAGCGGCTGGCGGTCGACGCGCTGCTGGAGGACCCGAAGACCCGGATCATCGTGTGCTGCGGCGCGGGCGGGGTCGGCAAGACCACCACCGCGGCCGCGCTGGGCGTACGGGCGGCCGAGCGCGGCCGGAAGGTGGTGGTGCTGACCATCGACCCGGCGCGCAGGCTGGCCCAGTCGATGGGCATCGACTCGCTGGACAACACCCCCCGACGGGTCGCCGGCATAGAGGACGGCACGGCCGGCGGGGGTGAACTGCACGCCATGATGCTGGACATGAAGCGGACCTTCGACGAGATCGTCGAGTCGCACGCGGAGGCCGGGCGGGCGCAGGCGATCCTCGCGAACCCCTTCTACCAGTCCCTGTCGGCCGGCTTCGCGGGCACGCAGGAGTACATGGCCATGGAGAAGCTGGGGCAGCTGCGGGCCAGGGACGACTGGGACCTGATCGTCGTGGACACCCCGCCGAGCCGGTCCGCCCTGGACTTCCTCGACGCGCCGAAGCGGCTCGGGTCGTTCCTGGACGGGAAGTTCATCCGGGTGCTGATGGCTCCGGCGAAGGTCGGCGGCCGGGCCGGGATGAAGTTCCTGAACGTCGGCATGTCGATGATGACCGGCACGCTGAGCAAGCTGATGGGCGCCTCGCTGCTGAAGGACGTGCAGACCTTCGTGGCGGCGATGGACACGATGTTCGGCGGGTTCCGCACCCGCGCGGACGCGACGTTCCGGCTGCTCCAGGCTCCCGGTACGGCCTTCCTGGTGGTCGCGGCTCCCGAGCCGGACGCCCTGCGGGAGGCGGCGTACTTCGTGGAGCGGCTGGCCGCGGAACGGATGCCGCTGGCCGGTCTGGTGCTGAACCGGGTCCACGGCAGCGACGCGGAACAGCTGTCCGCGGAGCGGGCGCTGGCCGCCGCAGAGAATCTTGAAGAAGGCGGCATTGTCGATCAGGAGTCCGGGAAAGCTGGACTTCGTGACGCCGCCGACGACGGCTCCCCCGGCGTGGACGACGCGCACGAACCGGCCGGCCCGTCCGACACGGATGGCACGGACGGCATGGACAGCACGGTGGACGTGGACCAGATCACGGCAGGACTGCTGCGCCTGCATGCCGAGCGGATGCAGGTGATCGCGCGTGAGCAGCGCACACGCGATCGCTTCACCTCTCTGCACCCCGAAGTGGCGGTGGCCGAAGTGGCCGCCCTGCCCGGCGATGTGCACGACCTCGCCGGGCTGCGGGCCATCGGAGAGCGACTCGCGGCCGGGGTACCGGCCGGAGCGTAGGCGTGCGTACGGGTGGTGCCGACGCGGTGCCCGGGTGATTACCCGGCTGCCGCGTAGGTCTCGTACGTCACGTCGATCTCCGCGTCGACATCCACGGTGAGGATGCCCGTGCTGCGCTCGTACTCCGTGCGGGCGGTCTCGAGCAGCCGTCGCCACGAGGTGACGGTGGGACGCCGGCGCAGCAAGGCGCGTCGTTCCCGCTCGGTCATTCCGCCCCATACTCCGAACTCGACGCGATTGTCGAGCGCGTCGGCCAGGCACTCGGTCCGCACCGGACACCCGGTGCACACCGCCTTGGCCCTGTTCTGTGCCGCTCCTTGAACGAACAGTTCATCCGGATCGGTAGTGCGGCAGGCTGCCTGCGCACTCCAGTCGGTAACCCAGCCCATCCCGGTGCCGTCCTCTCCCGAATCGAGGCTCCCCCACGGCGGTAGCGGCATATTCACCGCTGCCAGTTGAGGACGTTACGGAAGGCGAGCACAGCGCAACACCCCCGACGGGCCCAATCTTGAATGGTCCGAACGGACTATGGGTAAGCGGCAGATCACCCGACGGAGTGATCCGGCGACATGCCCGACCATTCCGGCGATTCGGGTGAAATCGGGAAAGCGCCGGTGAGGGGCCGTCAGAGCGAAGGGCGGGATTCGGACATGAGTCCACCCCATTCGGGAAGGGTGAAAATCAAGCCGAGGGGTTGATGTCTCACCGCACTGCTGTGACAGTTGGGGACAGCTTAGGCCAAGGCATTCGCGCGTGTCCGGCGAATGAGAACGTAGGCTGCCCTCCATGGGAAAGAAGCGCTCGGGCGCAGGGCTGACGGGGCCGCAGCAGGCCGCCAGGTTCCTCGGGGTGTCGGTTCTCTCCGGAGTTGTTCTCGCCGGCATCGCGATCCCGGGCGCCGGTGCGCTGGGCCTCGCCGCCAAGGGCACGGTCGAGGGTTTCGATGAGATCCCGGCCAATCTGAAGACGCCTCCGCTGAGCCAGCGCACCACGATTCTGGATGCCGAGGGTGGCTTGATCGCCACCGTCTATTCACGGGACCGGCAGGTGGTGCCGCTCACGGCCATGTCGCCGTACATGCAGAAGGCGATCGTCGCGATCGAGGACTCGCGTTTCTACGAACACGGCGCGGTCGACCTCAAGGGCATCCTGCGCGCGGTGAACCGCAACGCGCAGGAGGGCGGCGCGGCGCAGGGCGCCTCCACGCTCACGCAGCAGTACGTGAAGAACGTCTTCGTCGAGGAAGCCGGCGACGACGAGACGAAGGTGCGCGAGGCCCAGGAGAAGAGCCTCGGCCGCAAGATCCGCGAGCTGAAGTACTCGATCCAGGTCGAGGAGGAGCTCGGGAAGAAGAAGATCCTCGAGAACTACCTCAACATCACCTACTTCGGGCAGGGGGCGTACGGCATCGAGTCGGCCGCCCAGCGCTACTTCAGCAAGCCCGCCAAGGACCTCACCCTGGACGAGTCGGCGCTGCTGGCCGGACTCGTGCAGTCGCCGAGCCGGTACGACCCGGTGAACGACAGCCAGGAAGCGATGAAGCGCCGCAACGTCGTCCTGCAGCGCATGGCCGACGTGAAGGACATCTCGCAGGCCGAGGCGGACGAGGCGAAGGCGAAGCCGGTCACCCTGAAGGTGACCCGGCCGAAGAACGGCTGCATCACCGCGGTCAAGGGCGCGGGCTTCTTCTGCGACTACGTGCGCGCCACGTTCCTGTCCGACCCGGTCTTCGGCAAGACCCGCGAGGAGCGGGCGAGGATCTGGAACCAGGGCGGCCTGACGGTCCGTACGACTCTGGACCCGCAGTCCCAGGACGCCGCGAACGCCTCGATCAAGGACCACGTCGACGAGGACGACTCGATCGCCACGGCCGTGACCATGGTCCAGCCGGGCACCGGGCGGGTCCTGGCGATGGGCCAGTCGAAGCCGTACGGCTTCGGGAAGAACGAGACGCAGATCAACTACTCCGTCGACAAGCGGATGGGCGGCTCCAACTTCGGCTTCCAGGTGGGCTCCACGTTCAAGCCGTTCATCGCGGCCGCCGCCCTGGAGCAGGGCATGGAGCCGACCAAGGTCTACTCGGCCCCGAACAAGATGGAGTACCCGAGCCCGGTCTCGCGCTGCTCGGGCGCGCCCTGGCAGAACCTCCCGCTCGGCAACGGCAAGCTGCAGACCGCCGAGAACGAGACGCGGGACGAGGTCGGCCCGTACGCACTGAGGACGGCGATGGAGAAGTCCATCAACACCTACTTCGTGCAGATGATCTCGGAGATCGGGCTGTGCCCGGTGACGGAGATGACGCAGAAGCTCGGCGTGGTCCCGGCCAGCGGGGTGAAGCTGCCCGAGGAGCCGTCCATCGCCCTCGGTTCCGCCGAGATGTCCCCGCTGACGATGGCCAACGCGTACGCCGCCTTCGCCAACCGGGGCGTCTACTGCACCCCGATCGCCCTGGAGTCGATCACCGACGCGCACGGCAAGTCGCTCGCGGTGCCGAAGACCAAGTGCGACCGGGCGATGTCCCAGGACACGGCCGACACCATCAACCACCTGCTGCGCGGGGTCGTCGACTCCGGTACGGGTGAGCGGGCCGGTCTGACCGACCGCGACAACGCGGGCAAGACCGGTACCACCGACAACCGCTACAACGCCTGGTTCGTGGGCTACACCCCGAACCTGTCCGGCGCGGTGTGGGTCGGCTCCGGCGGCTCGAAGAAGATCTCGATGGAGGACATCACCATCGGCGGGCAGTACTACCCGAAGGTCTTCGGCGGCGGCCTGCCCGGCCCGATCTGGAAGGACGCCGTCTCGGGCGCGCTCGCCGGCCGCGAGGCCCCCGGCTTCGCGGCGGTCAGCATCCCGGAGGGCTCCACCGGAGGCGGCGGCACCGGTTCCGGCACGGGCGGCACCACCGGCGGCCGGGGCAACCCCAACCCGCCGGCCACCCGCAAGCCGGGGAAGCCCGGCAAGCCCGGCGGTGACGGCAAGCCCGGCGACACCCGGCCCGGCGGCGGGGCCGTCGGAGGAGCCGTCGGCGGCGGGGCCCTCGGCGGCACCGGCACCGGCGGTGTCGTCAGCGGAGGCGGCGGGGCCCAGCCGCCGGTACCGCCGGTCGACCCCGTCACCGGGGGCACCGTGGTCCCGGACCCCGCGGGCGGCGGCGCCCAGACCCCGTAACCACGGCATGCGAAGGGCCCCGGCCGGATCCCCGGCCGGGGCCCTTCGCGTACCCGTCGTCCGCGCGTGCCCGTCGGCTACGAGAGCTGCTGCCTGACGGCGGCGGCGACGCGGCCGCCCTCCGCCAGACCCGCCACCTTAGGGTTCACGATCTTCATGACGGCGCCCATGGCCCGCGGCCCCTCGGCGCCCGCCGCCTTCGCCTCCTCGACGGCCTGCGCCACGATCGCGCCCAGCTCGTCGTCACTGAGCTGCTTGGGCAGGTAGGCGTCCAGGAACTCGCCCTCCGCGGTCTCCCGCGCGGCCTGCTCGTCGCGGCCGCCCTGGCCGAAGGCCTCCGCGGCCTCGCGGCGCTTCTTCGCCTCCTTCGCGATCACCTTGAGGACTTCCTCGTCGGAGAGCACGCGCGCCTCCTTGCCCGCGACCTCCTCCTTGGTGATGGCGGCGAGGGTCAGGCGCAGGGTGGACGAAGCGAGTTCGTCGCGCGCCTTGATGGCGGTGGTGAGGTCTTCCTGGAGCTTGGCCTTGAGCGTGGTCATGCCCCTGAGTCTGCCAGGTACGGGGGCTGCGGCGCCCACCGGTTTTCCGGGTCTGCGACGATGGGGTCATGCGCGCGCGTTACGGAGTCCCCCTGAAGGTGACCGCCTCCCTCGCGGCGGTGGGGGCCGCGGGAGTGGCCTATGCCGCCGGTTTCGAAGCCCGGTCCTTCCGGCTGCGCCGGATCACGGTGCCGGTGCTGCCCGCCGGCATGCGGCCGCTGCGGGTCCTACAGGTCTCGGACATCCACATGGTCGGCGGCCAGCGCAAGAAGCGCGCCTGGCTGCAGTCCCTGGCCGGACTGCGCCCCGACTTCGTCGTGAACACCGGCGACAACCTCTCCGACACGGAGGGCGTGCCCGAGCTGCTCGACGCGCTGGGGCCGCTGATGGACTTCCCCGGCGTGTACGTCTTCGGGTCGAACGACTACTACGGGCCGCGGCTGCGCAACCCGGGGCGCTACCTGATCGAGAAGGCGCAGGGCCGGCACGGGCTGAACGGCAACAAGCCGGTCGTCGGCGCCGTCCACAACCCGTGGGAGGACATCCGGGACGCCTTCGACGGGGCGGGCTGGCTGAACCTCACCAACACCCGGGCCCGGCTGAAGGTCAACGGGGTGGAGCTGGCGTTCACCGGCCTGGACGACCCGCACATCAAGCGGGACCGCTACGAGCGGGTCGCGGGTGGCCCGGAGGCGGACGCGGACTTCTCGATGGCCGTCGTGCACGCCCCGTACCTGCGGGTGCTGGAATCCTTCACCGCCGACCGCTACCCCCTGATCCTCGCGGGGCACACGCACGGCGGGCAGCTGTGCATCCCCTTCTACGGGGCGCTGGTCACCAACTGCGACCTCGACACGAAGCGGGTGAAGGGCCTGTCGACGTACGAGGCCCAGGGGCAGCGCTCCTACCTGCACGTCTCGGCCGGCTGCGGCACCAACCGCTTCACCCCGGTCCGCTTCGCCTGCCCCCCGGAGGCGACGCTCCTGACGCTGGCCCCGAAGTCCTAGCCGACCCGGCCGGCCCCCGGTGAAAACCGGATTTCGTCTCAGGCCGAGGGTCCGCTAAAGTAATCGATGTCGCCAGGACAGCAACACTCCAGGGCGACGATCGGGGTGTAGCGCAGCTTGGCAGCGCGCTTCGTTCGGGACGAAGAGGTCGTGGGTTCAAATCCCGCCACCCCGACAGAGTAAGACCAGGTCAGGCACCTAGTGACGTTACTAGGTGCCTGACCTGTTTCCGTTGAGTGACTAACTGAGTGACTACGGGTTCGAACCGGTCCTGAAGATCTCGTCCATGGCCGTCGCTCCGGTCTGGATCACGGGCCGGAGCTGCTTCCGGTAGACCGCCTCCGTGACGGCCGTCCCCGAGTGGCCCACGAGCCGGAAGATCTCTTCCAGCGGGACCCCACTGTCGGACAGCAGCGACACGAAGCTGTGCCGTAGCTCGCGCGGGGTCCACTCTTTCGCATCGATCCCCTCGGCGCCGGCGATGGCCTGCCGGAAGGCCCGGCGGACGTTGGTCGAGTCCAGCTCTGTCCCCGTCGCAGAGGAGAACCGGGCAGGCAGAGCGATCGTCCGGAGCGACTTCGAACGCAGTCGCCATGTGAACGCCGGTGACAGCCTTGTACATGACCCTGTGTTGCATCAACCGACTTGGACGGTAGGCCCCTCAGATCCCTCCATGGAGTACTTCGCCTGATCGAAGTTGCTCATGCCCGAGACGTGGGACTGGCGAGGCGGCAGGATCGTCTCCTACGCAATCGTGCCTTAGGGGGAACATGCGCATCCGCACCGCTGCACTGGGGGCATCACTGTTGATCGGGCTAACAGCCTGCTCCGCCTCCGCGGGCTCTACCGACGTGTCCAGCAGCTCCCCAGCCCCCCAGCCGGAATCACCAAGCCCGACATCAAGTAGGCCGACGGCCCCACTCCAGCTCGGCCAGGAGACCACGTGGGGAGGAAACGCCCAGAGCCCGGCTAGCGGCACGACAGTGGTCATGGCCTACAAGCAGCCGGCCGAGGGGGTCGTGCCGCCCGGTGAAGGCCTCGGAGTCGAGGAAGCCGTTTGGGCCACGGTCGAGGTGAAGGTCTGTAACAAGCAGGGCCCTGACATCACCAGTGATCAGCAACCCTGGTCGCTGGCGTTTGCTGACGGAACACGAACACAGGTGACGGGCCTGAACGGCGGCGACCTGCCCAAGCCGGAGTTTCCGACCCTGCCTACCGTGGTTAAGGCAGGAGACTGCCTACGCGGGAAGATCCCTTTCCCTGTCTCCAAGGACCAGCGCCCCACCAAGGTCGTCTATAGCCCCGCAAGTTCGGGGATGGTAGTCGAGTGGGCGGTCCCGACGCCATAGAGCAGGGCTCCGGCAGCCACAAGTCGAGGCTTCCGTGTCATGGCCGTGCCAGATAGGGCGGGGCACAGCGGTCGATGGCGGATTCCAGTCGACCCCAGGATTCGCCCTCCGCCCGTCCCACTGGTCGGGGCGCGGATACGCGTGAAAGAGCAGTGATCCCCCAGGCTCCCACCGTGCATGCCACGCCCGTCTAGCCCGACACGTGTGTTAGGTGGTGCGTGGTGTAGCTGCGGTGCTCCTGCAGCAACCTCCGTACGCCTGCCGACGCGTGGCTCGCTTCAGCACCCTGTGCCCAAGGCCTGTGGGAGGCCCGGTGAGGAGGTGAGGATGGCGAAGCGGCGACGACCGCAGCTCAGGGACAAGCATGGGCGGTTCACCAAGGCCGGCGTTCCGCTCTGGTTCGGTGTCCCTGGTGGTGGCGGTGGTGGTGTTTTCCTACGTCCGCTAGCCGTCGCCCTGGCGCAGGGCGGAGCACGCAAGCAGTGCCAGGTGAGGTGAGACGGGCGACCACCCCTGGTCCATGCACCGCCAAGGTGATTCAGGACGAAGAGGTCGTGGGTGCAAATCCCGCCACCCCGACTTCGTAAGACCAGGTCAGCGGCCTGATCCGCATCGCGGATCAGGCTCCTGTTTGGCGTTCGCCCCTGTCTCGGGAGCAACGGGCAAGCCGACCTCGGATACCGGCTCCCAGGGGAACCAGTCGGGCATCTGCTGTGCTGCTGTGTTTGCGGTGACGCTCCTGTTCGGTGCTCACCGGCTTGGAAGGAGAACTGAGCGGCCTTGATCGTCCCCGACGACCGAGGTTTCCGCATGACTGCTCCGGACTCGGAAGGGCGTTCGCGGCTACTTGGGGGCTACTCGGTTCTTCGTGGTCCAGGCACGGTATGCCCAGCGGGTCAGTGCCCCGACTGCGAGGGACGTGAGGATCGCACCCCAGTCGATGACGTGGGGGAGCCCCGGGAAGAACGCGAAGAAGGCGAGGGACGCGACGGATCCGGCCAGGAAGGCGATGATGCCGCCCCGTCGGCGCTTTGCTTCCCAGGCCTGGTCTTCGGGGGTGGGCTGGGTGGTCATGTGCGGCTCACTTCGTGATGTGGTGGCACTGGCTGACCCTGCGGACACCGTTGATGTTGAGATGGGCACATGCTTTGCCGTAGCGGGGCAGCGTCTGGGGGGCGTTGTCCCGCATGGGGTGGATCTCGCACTCGGTGTGGGTCTTGCCGGGCGAGGTCTTGTAGGTCTTGTTGCTGGTATCGGCGTACGTGAAGTCGATGCGCCAGTTACAGAAGCCCGCGTTCAGAGCTCCGACGAAGCCGCAGTCGACGCCGGCGTTCTGGTAAGTGATCTTCTTGCCATCACCCCGGAGGATGTGGGTGAACATGCAGCCCGTCGGGACCTTCATCGTGACACCCCCGACCTGGTATTCAAAGCCCGCCCCCGGGGTGGAGCCGATAGCGCCGGCGTGGGCCTGCGACGGGGTTAAGAACGCGAGCGCGGCTGCCGCGGCCACGGCGGTCGAAACGCGGCGTGCGAGGTGGCTGACCATGTCTGATTGCCCTTCTATGGGAGTGTCCTTACAGAGGACAGAACTCCTCCCGATGTCCTTTTGGCCCTCCTGTACACGCACATCCACTACTAAGAGTGATCAAACAGGTCGGGCGGCCGATTACCTCGTATGGGCCACCGAGCGTGCGCGGCATCGGAGTTGAGCACCGCTTCACCACCTACGAAGGTGGTGACCCCGACGGATGCGCCCTGACCGTCACCATCCGCCAGGCGGAGGATCAGGCCCTTCCTGCGATTCTGGGTGATCGGTTTCCTCCTGTACGGGCAGGGCCGGGGGTCAGTCCAGGTTGAGGCGGGCGAGTTCGGTGCGGGAGCGGATGCCCAGTTTCGGGTAGGCCTTGTACAGGTGGTGCTCCACCGTGCGGGGGCTCAGGAAGAGCAGGGCGGCCACCTCGCGGCTGCTGCGGCCCGCCGCCGCCAGCCGGACCACCTGGAGTTCCTGCGGGGTGAGCCGGTCGGCGAGGGCGCGGGCGGTGGGGACCGCCGGGGCTGCGGACTCCCCCGCGGCGCGCAGTTCGGCGCGGGTGCGCTCGGCCCAGGGGGTGGCGTTCAGGCGCTCGAACACCTCCAGCGCGCCGTGCAGGCGGGCCCGTGCCTCCGCCTGGCGGCGGGCGCGGCGCAGCCACTCGCCGTGGACGAGCAGCGTACGGGCGGCCTCGAAGGGGCGTCCGCTCCTCTCGTGCAGCGCTTCGGCCTCCGCGAAGGCCTCCTGGCGGCCGGTCAGCTGCGCCTCGCACCGCAGCGCGATCGCCCGGGCCCACGGCTGGCCCCCGGCCCGCGCCCAGGATTCGAGGCGCTGCCACGGGGCCCGGCCCCGCTCGGGAACACCGAGCCGCACCGCGGCCTCCACCAGGTCGCCGGTCGCCGCCACCAGAGCCGTCATGTAGTGCGCCGGGCGGGTCCACGCCGACTCCAGCCGGACGAGGGCGTCCTCGTAGCGGCCGAGGCCCAGGTCGAGCAGGCCGAGCAGGCAGGCCACCGAGATCCCGCCGTCGACGGTCCCCCCGGCCACGGGCCGGCAGCGCTCCGGGTCCCCCTCGATCGCCGCGATCCGGGCGAGGGCCACGTCGAGGCGGCCGATCCGCTGGGGCATGCCGCAGTCCTCGGCGACGGCCCTGGCCTCGGCCACCGACGCCTCCGCGTCGCGGTGCCGGCCCTGGATGACCTGGAGCCGGGCCAGCATCTGCAGCGCCTCCGGGAGTCCGCCCACCAGGCCGGCCCGGCGTCGGCGGGCCACTTCGGCGGTGACCAGTTCCTGTACCCGGTCGTCGTCGCCGAGCAGGGCCGCTGCGTAGACCGGGCGCATGCCCTCCCCGCCCTCGGCGGCGGCCTCGGCGAGTGCGGCGAGACCGGCCGCGTGGTCGCCGTCCACCAGGCCGGCCATGCCCTGGACGGTGTGGTCGCCGGGGAGGAGTTCCGCGCAGGCGCGCACCGAGTCGGCGTCCCCGGAGAACCAGGCGTACGTCGCCGCGGTGCGCAGCATCGACGCGGACGGCCCGGGCCCCGCTTCCCGGGCGCCGGCCACCAGGAGCCGCGCCGCGGCGGCCTGGTCGCCGCGCTCGAACTCCACGGCGGCGCGGACCTCGGCGACGGCGGCCCGTTCCGCTCCGGTGGTGGCGAGCGGACCGGCCTGTTCGGCCAGGGTGTCGGCCAGGTGCAGGTCGCCGGCGGCCACCGAGGCGGCAGCGGCGCAGCGCAGCAGGCGTCCTCGGTCCGGCAGGGAGGTGGAGAGGGCCGCGGCGCGCTGGTAGAGGTCGCAGGCGATGGCCGGGGCGGCGCGGTCCCGGGCCCGGTCCGCGGCCCGGGCGACCTCCGCGGCCACCGCGGCGTCCGGTCCGAGGGCGGCCAGCGCCAGGTGGCGGGCGCGGACGTCGGAGTCCGCCGCACGCTCGGCCAACTCGCGGTGCACGCGGGCCCGCTGGAGGGAGGCGGCGCCCTGGTAGGCGGCGGCGCGGATCATCGGGTGCCGGAAGGCCGGCCGCGAGCCGTCGACACGGAGCAGGCCGGACTGTTCCGCCGCCTCCAGTGCCTGCGCCCCGTTGCCGCCCAGCGCGTCGACGGTGGCCAGTACGGAGGGCAGGTCCCGGCTGCTGTCCGCGGCCGCGGTGAGCAGCAGCAGCCGGACGTCGGCGGGCTGTTCGGAGATCTCGTCGCGGAAGGCCGCGAGGACGCGGTCGGTGACGGGCCGCCCGCCGGAGGGTCCGGAGGTGCGGTCGGTGCGGCCGAACTCCAGCAGGGCCAACGGGTTCCCGTCGGCGTCGTCGAGGACCCGTTCGCGGCGTGAGGGCGACAGCCCGTACCGGTCGAGCACCTTCGCGGCGTCCTGCCGGTCCAGCCGGGGCAGGCAGAGCTCCGGCAGGCCGCGCGCGTCGAAGCCCTCGTCCCGGGCGGCGAACACGAGCGCCACCGGTTCGGCGGTGATCCGGCGGGCGGCGAAGAGCAGCGCGTCCGCGCTGCTCTGGTCCAGCCACTGGGCGTCGTCGACCACGCAGAGCACGGGGCCGGGTTCGGCGAGGCGGGCGAGCAGGGTGAGCAGGGCGAGCCCGGTCGTGTACCGGTCAGCGGGTAAGGCGGATCCGCCCAGCACGATCCGGAGTGCCTGCGCCTGCGGTTCGGGCAGCTCGGTGACCAGGTCCTGTACGGGCCACAGCAGTTGGAGCAGTGCGGCGCCCACGAGGTCGCGCTCCGCCTCGCATCCGGTCACCCGCAGGACCGTGTGCGCCGGCGCCGCCGCGATGCGGTCCAGCAGTGCCGACTTGCCGATGCCCGCCTCCCCGCGCAGGACGAGCGCGCCCCCGCGGCGGCCCTCCCCCGTCGCCGCGTCGAGCAACGCGTCCAGCGCCGCCTCCTCGGACTGGCGCCCGTAGAGCATGTGCTGCCCTCCCCCTCGTTCCTGCGGGCCGCGCAGACGGTTACGTAGCTGCTGTCAGAAACCTTACTGATCCGGCCGGTAGTCATCCGAGCCTACTGTCGGACCTGTCCGCGGCACCCGCCACGGCCGCCCCCGGGCCTCTCGACAAGGAGTCTGATCATGACGGTACGCATCCTCACCCTCGTGGGAAGCCTGCGGGCCGGCTCACACAACCGCCGGATGGCCGAGGCAGCCGTCAAGCACGCGCCGGAGCACGCGGAGATCGAGATCTACGAGGGCCTTGCCGAGATCCCCTTCTACAACGAGGACATCGACGTCGAGGGCGCCGTGCCCGAGCCGGCGGCGCGCCTGCGTGAGGCGGTCTCCCGGGCGGACGGGCTGCTGCTGGTCTCGCCCGAGTACAACGGCACGATCCCCGCCGTGCTGAAGAACGCCATCGACTGGCTGTCCCGCCCGTACGGGACCGGTGCGATCACCGGGAAGCCGGTCGCCGTCATCGGCACCGCCTTCGGCCGCTACGGAGGGGTCTGGGCCCAGGACGAGGCCCGCAAGTCCGTCGGCATCGCCGGAGGCGCCGTCCTCGAGGAGGCCCGGCTCTCCATCCCCGGCTCCGTCACCCGCTTCGCCACCGTCCACCCCGCCGACGACAGCGAAGTCGTCACCGGCCTGCTCCAGGTCCTCGACCAGCTCGCCCCTGCACATGCGTGAACCGCTCTCGCCGCAACTCCTCCGAGCACTCGCGCCACGGCCGGCTCACCGGCTGGAAAGGAACAACACCGTCATGCTGACCCTGACTCCCCGCGAGGGCGCGGCCCCGCGCGTCTTCGGCCCGGCCCCGCACGGCCAGGGCTCGCAGATCTCCCCGATCATGCTGCAGGAAGAGCTGTGGGGGCGGATGCGTTCGCTGCCGTACGTCTACATGGCCCCGACGCTGGTCTCGGTCCCGCACGCCCGTGCGCTCTTCCTGCCCGAGGGCATCGGCACGGGGCCGGCCGAAGCCTTCCAGCGCGGCCGTGAGTGGGCCCACATCCACCCCCACCACGACGGCTCCCTCCACGTCACGCTCCCGAAGGAGGCCGAGGAGGACGTCATCGAGGCGGGCTGGGGCGTGCACCACCCGGTCCAGGCGGTGACGCTCGTCTACGGGCCCAGGAACGCGGCGGAGTTGGAGACCGTCTGGCAGATCGTCCAGGCGTCGTACCGGTACGCGGTGGGAGCGAAGTAGGCCCCACACGGGAGACCTGGCCGGTGGCCCGCGCGTGGCCCACCGCCCGGGAGGGATCCCGCCCCGGACCCCGGCTGCCCGTGAGGCAGCCGGGGCGGCGGCGTGTGTGCGGGGTCAGACGGCCTCGTCCAGGGTGTGGGGCGGCGTGGCGTCGAGCTGGAGCTTCCTGGTGATCTGGGGCATCTTCTCGCCCGGCGAGCGGCGCAGCAGCTTCAGTTCACGGCCCTCGACCCAGGCGTTCCAGGACTTGAGGTAGTAGAGGAGGTGCTCGCGTGAGTCGTCGGCCTTGCGGTGGCGCTTGCCGGCCGCCAGGCCCAGCAGGGTGTTGCGCAGGGTGAGCCTGGGGTCCCACTGGGAGAGCCCCGCTCCGGTCATCAGGCCGTCGTACCACGGGCTCTGGTCCACGTCGGGCCGCTCACGGCCGGTCACGTACCAGCCGATGGACGCGGCGGTCACCGTGATCTTCGTGCCCCTGTTCAGCTGGATGCCGTGGTTGACGGCGTCCCGCATGTCAGGGTGCTGGGCCAGGATGCCCAGCAGCTGGTCGTTGGAGACGAGGGACGAGGCTCCCGACCATCCCAGGTCGGGCTGTGTCAGGTAGAGGTGCAGGCCGCGCAGGGCCGCGGCCAGGTGCGTGCTGTTCACCTCACCCGCGAGGGAGAGGGCGTCCCGGCCCGTGCGCTTGCGGCCGGTGTCCATGACGGTGAAGGACGCCCTCGGCACTCCGAGCGTCACCATCATCTCGACCGCGATGTCGGCCTTGACCACCGCTTCGAGTCGGTGCTGCCCGTCGATCAGCACGTCATCCTCGTCGAAGGCGATCCCCTGGTGGGTGAGCTGCCACTCCCCCCGCTCGATCGCCCGCGCCATCTGCGCGATCGTCTGCCGGCTGAGCGGTCGGTTGCTCGTGTTCTTCTTCAGCCACTCCTGGGCCAACTGCGGCGTGATCTTGCGGATTTCCGAGTACACGGGGTCCCCTTCCCCAGGCGCGACAGCACATGCCGGCAGCACGACTCAAATGCCCGTGCGGGCAACGGTGTTGATGCTAGCCCAGGGTTCTGACAGAAGGTGTCGTCCTGGACGATTTCGCCCGGGCCGCGGTCCTTGCTCCCCCTCGCCCCCCAAACACGGTCTGACCTGCGTCGATGCGGGCGAGAGGCCGCTTGACGCGGAGTGCGTGGGGTGGAGTGCGGAGCTGCACACGTGCGCGGTCGGGCTCCGGGTGGGTGTGTGTGAGGTGCGGGGTGGGGTGGGGGGTGTTGGAATGCGGGGAGGGTCCGGCGGCGGTGAGGAGCGGTCATGGGCGGCGGCTCCGGGCGGGTGGCGGTGCTGGGGCACCTGGTGCGGGCGGGCGCGTCCGCGGCGCTGCTGACCTGGCTCTATTACGCGGCCCCGCTCGACCACGGCTTCGGGGCGGCGGCCTTCGCCGCGCTGCTCGCCGGGCTGGCCCTCTTCGGGTGCCTGGTCGCCTGGCAGGTGTCGGCCATCGCCCGTTCGCGCCGTCCGAGGCTGCGGGCGCTGGAGGCGGTGGGTACCGCCGTGCCGCTGTTCCTGGTGCTGTTCTCGGCGACGTACGTCCTGCTCTCGCAGGACCGGCCGGGGTCGTTCTCCGAGCCGCTGAGCCGCACCGACGCCCTGTACTTCGCCGTCACGGTGTTCGCGACCGTCGGCTTCGGGGACATCGCGCCCTCCGACGGGACGGGGCGCGCGCTGGTCACCGTACAGATGGTGGCCGACCTGATCGTGGTGGGACTCGTCGCCAAGGTGCTGTTCGGAGCGGTACAGACCGGGCTTTCCCGACGGCCCGAGAGGAGCGAGCCATGACGGCGACGACGCCGAGCGGGCCGAGCCGGCCGGCCGAGACGGCCACACCGGCCCCGCCGGCCGAGCCGGTCCTGTTGCGGGGGCTGCTGAAGACGCCCCCGTACCGCAGGATCCTGCTGCTCTGCGCCCTGGTCGGGATCCCCGTGTCCCTCGTCTGCTTCTGGTTCCTCGCCGGGCTGCACGCGTTGCAGCGGCTGTTGTGGGAGAGCCTGCCGCACGCGCTGGGCTGGGACGGGCCGCCGTGGTGGTGGCCGCTGCCCCTGCTGCTGGCCGCCGGCGCCCTCGTGGGCCTGGTGGTCGCCCGGCTGCCCGGCGCCGGCGGGCACATCCCCGCCGCCGGTCTGGCCGTGGGCGGGGGAACGACCAGGGCGCTGCCGGGCGTGGTGCTCGCGGCGGTGGCGAGTCTGCCGTTCGGCGCGGTGCTGGGGCCGGAGGCTCCGCTGATCGCCCTGGGCAGCGGCTTCGCCCTGCTGCTGCGGGACCTCGCGCGCGGCCCGGCCACCCCGCAGGCCACGGCGCTGCTGGGAGTGGCCGGGGCGGCGGCGGCCATCGCCGCCATCTTCGGGAGCCCGCTGATCGCGGCGGTGCTGCTGATCGAGGTGGTGGGCGTGGGCGGGCCGCAGCTGGTCGCCGTGATGCTGCCCGCCCTGCTCTCCAGCGGGCTGGGGGCCCTGGTGTTCACGGGCTTCGGACGCTGGACCGGTCTGCAGACCGGCGGCCTGAGCGTCAAGCTCCCCGGGCCCGTGCCCCGGCTGGACGCGGCGGACGTGGGCTGGGCACTGCTTGTGGCGGTGGTGGTGGCGGCCCTCCTGCGCCAGGCGGTGGGCGTGGGCCAGGCGGTGGCGGCCTTCGTGGCGAAGGCTCCGATCGCACGTACGGCGTTGTGTGCGCTCGGGGCCGGTGTCTGTGCGGCCGTATACGCGCTGGTCACGGGCCGTTCCCCGGCCGACGTGGCCTCGTCCGGGCAGTCCGTGATGGCCACGCTGGCCGATGATCCGCGCGCCTGGGGGGTGCTCGCGCTGGTGGCCGTCCTGCTGTGCAAGGCCGTCGGGTACGCGCTCTGTCTCGGCAGCCTGCGCGGTGGCCCGATCTTCCCGGCGCTGTTCCTCGGGGCCGCCGCCGGGGTGCTGGCGTCGCCGCTGCCGGGGCTGGGGGTGGTGCCCGCGGTGGCGGCCGGGCTGGCCGCGGCGGCGGCGAGCGTCCTGCGGCTGCCGGTCAGCAGCTCGGTGATGGCGCTGCTGCTGGTCGGCACCGCCGGGATGACCCCGGTGGTGATCCTGGCCGCCGTGGCCGCCCTGATCGTCACCGAGCTGCTGCCCGGGCCGCGCCGCCGCGAGCTCGCGGGCTGAGGGCCGCCGCGTGTGAGGGGGGTGGGGGCGGGTTGCGCCGCCGCACCCGCCCCGCCGCGTGCGGCGGCCGTGCGCCGGCCCGTGCGAGCCGGGGAGGACTCCTCCGCCGTCCGGGCCTCACGGCTACGCGGCCGGGCCGGCGCTCTGCTCGCTGCCGTGGAACTCGGCCAGTACGGGCGCCAGAGCGGCCGGGTCCACGTCGTGCGTCTGGCCGTCCAGGGTGCGGTGCAGGCCGGCCGGCAGCAGGGCGGCGAGGGCGCGGGCGCCGGACTGGAGCCAGGGGTCGCTGGCTCCGCCGCCGAGGGCGAGGACGGGGATCCGTACGGCCGCCCAGCGGTCCGCGGGCAGGGGCCGGCCGGACATGGTGCCGTCCATGATCCGAGCGTCGTACGGGAGGGTGTGCGCCAGCGCGGCGAAGTGGTTCCAGATGCCGCTCACGCGCATGTGCTCCACGACCTCGGCGGGGACGCCCACGGCGGCGGTCAGCATGAAGGCGACGGCGTCGTCGCGCCGGCCCTCGGCGATGGCCTCGTCCAGCCGGGCGACGTAGTCGGCGGGGACCGGAGGGCGGCTGTCGTCGATGACGAACGGCGGCTCGTACACCGTCAGTTCCTTCATCGGGACGCCGTGGGCGGCGGCCTCCAGGGCCAGGACGGCGCCCGATGACATGCCCATCACCCGTACGGGCCCGTCGAGTTCGGCGATGACGGCGGCCAGGTCCTCGAACTCGCGCTCAACGGCGTAGGGGGCCGTGTCACCGCTGTCGCCGCGCCCGCGCCGGTCGTAGGTGACGACGGTGAACCGGTCGGCGAGGAGCCGGGCCAGCACGCCCCACCTCGGGTCGGCGCGGACCTGGTAGGCGCCGCCGACGAGGACGAGGGCGGGGCCCTCGCCGGTGCGGTCGTAGGCGATGGCGGTCCCGTCGCGGGATACGGCCTTCTCCATGCTCTGCTCCCCCTGTCCTTATGTGGACGACGTCCACATCGCGCACATAGGCTATACCTAGAAGTTGACGCCGTCCACATACTGCGAGGAATCGAGGCCCCATGTCTTCGGAAGCCGAACCGCCCGCGCCACCCAAGCGCAGCACGTACCGCCACGGGAACCTCCGCAGCGCGCTGCTCGAAGCGGCCCTGGAGCTGGCGCGCGAAGGGGGACCGGACACCGTCTCCCTGCGGGAGGCCACCCGGCGCGCAGGGGTGTCGCCCAACGCCGCCTACCGGCACTTCGCCGACCGGGGAGCGCTGGTGCACGGGGTCGCGCAGGCCGCCATGGCCCGGGTGGCGCTGGCGATGGAGGCGGAGATCGACGGCCTCCCCCCGGCCCGGGACCCCGCCGAAGGAGCCCGGGCCCGCTTCCGGGCCGTGGGGACGGGCTACATCCGCTTCGCCGTGTCCGAGCCGGGCTGGTTCCGGACGGCGTTCCACGTCCCGGCCGACATGGCGTACGCCACCGACACCACCGCCGCCGGGGCCGGCGGGCTCACGCCGTTCGAGCTGCTCGGCGCCTCACTGGACGCCCTCGTGGAGACCGGCGTCCTGCCGCCCGACCGCCGCCCGGGCGCGGAGTTCCTCGCCTGGTCGGCGGTGCACGGCCTGGCCGCCCTGATCATCGACGGCCCCCTGCGCGGCATCGGCCCGGAGCAGGCGCACCAGGCGGGCCAGGACGTGATCACCATGGTCGAGCGGGGACTCTGAGGCAGTGCGCGGGCCGGGCCGGGCGGAACGGCCCCGCCCGGCCCGGCGCGTCACGCGTCCGCCCGGCGCCTCACGCGTCCAGGGGGTTGGCTGCGATGCGCTTCGCCGCGCCCGAGGCGACGTACGCCGCGGCCGCGCAGGCGGGCTTGCGGGACGCCTGGCCCTCGACCAGGGCCAGGAAGGCCGGGCCGAAGCCGAGGCGCGGGTACTGCTCCAGCAGGCCGGCCCGGAAGGCGGGGTCGAAGTCGGGCACGCGCAGACCGGACACGTCCGCGCTGGTGCCCACCTGGAGGAGGTGGCTCTCGACGTCCTCGGCGGCGGTGACGTCCTCCCGCATGTGCCGCACGATGACCTCCTCCGCACGGGCCCGGCGGGCCGGCTCCCAGCCCAGACCCGCCGTGAAGATCCGGGCCACGTGTCCGCCGGCCTCCTCGAAGGGCAGGGTGTGGCTGTCGAAGGGTGCGGTCAGGCCCAGGTCGTGGAGCAGGGCGCTGACGTAGAAGAGCTCCGCGTCGTACGAGAGCCCGTGCACGCGCGCGTACTCGGCGCCGAACGCGTAGGAACGCACGGAGTGGTTGAGCAGGGCGGTGTCGGCGTACTCCGAGGCGATCTCGAAGGCCGAACGGGCCGTGCCGGAGTCAAGGTTGTGAAGGGTCCACGTCATGGACGGCACCCTAGGCCGTACCCGTCCCGGAGCGCCGCGTGAAGTCCACCTCCGACGGGCCCTCCTCCCCCGGCCACCACAGTCTGGCGGGTGCGGGCGGGGTCTCGGCGAGGACGGTGCCGCGCGAGACGACGTACCGGGGCCGGACCTGACGGCGGATCGCCTCCTCCGGACTCGGCGCCGGGAGGAGGACGAAGGAGGCGGGCGCGCCCGCCGCGATCCCGTACTCGGCGGAGGAGAGGCCCAGCACGCGCGCCGCACGCTCCGTCACCATCGAGAAAGCGAGCGGGATGTCGTCGGCGCCGGTGAGCTGGGCGGCGTACAGACCGACGAGGGCGGTCTGGAGCGGGTTGGCGGTGCCGAGGGCGTTCCAGGGGTCCATCACGTCGTCGTGGCCGAAGGCCACGTTGACCCCGGCGGCCAGCATCTCCTTGACCTGGGTGAGGCCGCGCCGCTTGGGGTAGGCGTCGAAGCGGCCCTGGAGGTTGAGGTTCGCGAAGGGGTTGGCGACCAGGCCGATTCCGGAACGGGCCAGGAGACGCTGGAGTTTGAAGCTGTAGGCGCCGTTGTAGGAGCCCATGGCGGTGGTGTGGGAAGCAGTGGCGCGCTCGCGCAGTCCCGAGCGCAGCGCCAGTGTGGCCAGTACCTCCACGAAGCGGGACTGTTCGTCGTCGATCTCGTCGCAGTGGGCGTCGACGCGCAGCCCGTGTTCCTCGGCCACCGCGAAGGCGGTCCGCAGTGAGGCGACCCCGTCCTCGCGGGTGTCCTCGAAGTGCGGGATCGCCCCGACGACGTCCGCCCCGCGGGTGACGGCCTCGCGCAGCAGGGCCTCGCCGTCGGGGAAGGAGACGATGCCCTCCTGCGGGAAGGCCACGATCTGCAGGGTCATCACGTCCCGGACCCGGTCGCGGACCTCCAGCAGCGCGTCGAGCGCCGTGAGGGACGGGTCGGTGACGTCGCAGTGCGTGCGGACGTGCAGCACGCCGTTGGCCGCCTGCCAGCGCAGCACCTCGGTGGCCCGCGCGATCACGTCCTCGCGGGTCAGGGTCCTCTTGCGCTCGCTCCAGCAGGCGATGCCCTCCCAGAGGGTGCCGGAGGTGTTCGGGCGGGGCTGCCCGGCGGTCAGGGCGGTGTCGAGGTGGATGTGGGGCTCGACGAACGGGGCGGTGAGGAGCCCGCCGTGCGCCTCGATGAGCACGCCGGTCGCGGGCGGCTCCTTCTGGTCGTCGTACGGGATCACCCGGGCGATCCGGCCGTCCTCGGCGACCTCGACGTCGGACAAGCCGTGCTCGTGTAGCAGCCGGGCGCCCCGGACGATCATCCGCATGCCGTCAGCCTACGCACGGGACCCCGTGTTTCACGTGAAACATCGAGCCGTGGCCGTGGCCGTGGCTTGTGCCGGCGGCCTTGGCACGTGCCTCGGCGGCCGTGTTCTTCGCCATCGCGCGTTCTGAATCCTGGTGGGCGTGGTGGCCGTCGTGGCCGGTACGAGCCTTCTTGGCCATGCTCGACACCCTCTCGGCAGCGTCCGGCGTACGGACACCACCGTGCGCCCGTTCGGCGCAGTCGGCATCCCGGCCGCCGGTGCGGCAAGAATGGGGCGCATGACCAGCGACAGCGACCTGACCCCCGGCACGGCCCCCGCTTCCGAGATGCCCGACTGGGAGAAGCGTTTCCGGGCTCCGCGCGTGGGGCTGCCCGACTGGGCCGAGGACGCCCCGGACCGCGCGCTCTTCGTCTCGAACGCCACCGGGACGTACGAGCTCTACGCCTGGGACCGGGCCACCGGCTCGCAGCGGCAGGCCACCGACCGTCCCAACGGCACCACCGACGGCGCCCTCTCCCCGGACGGGGAGTGGATCTGGTGGTTCTCCGACACCGACGGCGACGAGTTCGGCACCTGGGTCCGCCAGCCCTTCGCGGGCGGACCCGACGAGCCCGCCACGCCCGGCCTGGAGCCCTCCTACCCCGCCGGCCTCGCCATCGCGCGGGACGGCACGGCGGTCGTGGGCCGGTCCACCGACGAGGACGGCTCCATGATCCACGTCGTACGGCCCGGCGGCGCTGCCCCGGAGGTCATCTACCGGCACCGCGAGTCGGCCGGCGTCGGCGACCTGTCGTACGACGGGACCCTGCTCGCGATCGAGCACACCGAGCACGGCGACGCCATGCACTCGGCACTCCGCGTGGTCACCCTCGACGGCGCCACCGTCGCGGAGCTGGACGACTCCCGCGGCGGAACCGAGGAGCTGGGCCTGGAGGTGCTCGGCTTCGCGCCGGTCGCCGGGGACACCCGGCTGCTCGTGGGACACCAGCGGCGCGGCCGCTGGGAGCCGATGGTGTGGGACGTGGCCACGGGATCGGAGGAGGACCTGGCCGTCGACCTGCCGGGCGACGTCAGCGCCGAGTGGTACCCGGACGGGACCGCGCTCCTCATCGCGCACAGCTACGAGGCGCGCAGCGAGCTGTGGCGCTACGACCTGGCCGCGCGGGAACTCGTACGGGTGGACACGCCGCCCGGCACGGTGTCCGGCGCGACGGCCCGGCCGGACGGGACGGTGGAGTACCAGTGGTCCTCGGCCGCCGAGCCGGCCGCCGTACGGTCCACCGCGGGCGGGATCGTCCTGGACCCGCCGGGCATGCGGCCGCCCGGCTCGGTGCCGGTGGAGGACGTGTGGGTCGAGGGGCCCGGCGGACGGATCCACGCGCTCGCGCAGCGGCCCGCGGGGCACGGTGACGGGCCCTTCCCGACGATCTTCGAGATCCACGGCGGGCCCACCTGGCACGACTCCGACGCCTTCGCGGCGACCCCCGCCGCCTGGCTGGACCACGGCTTCGCGGTGGTGCGGGTCAACTACCGCGGCTCGACGGGCTACGGCCGCGCGTGGACCGACGCCCTCAAGCACCGCGTCGGCCTGATCGAGCTGGAGGACATCACGGCGGTCCGGGAGTGGGCCGTGGCCTCCGGCCTGGCCGACCCGGCGCGGCTGGTGCTGTCGGGCGGGTCCTGGGGCGGGTACCTGACGCTGCTGGGCATCGGCACGCGGCCCGACGACTGGGCGGTCGGGCTGGCCGCCGTACCGGTGGCGGACTACGTGACGGCGTACCACGACGAGATGGACGCGCTGAAGTCCCTGGACCGCACCCTCTTCGGCGGTACCCCGGAGGAGGTCCCGGAGCGGTTCGCGGCCTCCTCGCCGCTGACGTACGTCGACGCGGTGAAGGCGCCCGTCCACATCACGGCGGGGGTGAACGACCCGCGCTGCCCGATCCGGCAGATCGACAACTACATCGACCGGCTCGCCGCGCGCGGCGCGGTCCACGAGGTGTACCGCTACGACGCCGGGCACGGCTCGCTGGTGGTGGAGGAGCGGATCAAGCAGGTGCGGATGGATCTCGAATTCGCGCTGAAGCACCTGCCGCGCTGACCCGGCACGGGTCTCCCGGTGCACCCCCCGTACCGTTGGTGGGGTGCACCGGTTTCTCCTGACCCCGCGCTGGTGGGGGATCAACGTCTTCGTCGCGCTCGCCGTCCCCTTCTGCCTGTTCATGGGCACCTGGCAGCTCGGCCGGTTCGAGGACCGCGTCGGCAGCCACAAGGAGGCGCAGGCCGAGCGCCCCGCCGAGCAGGCGGCCGAGCCGCTGGACTCGCTGCTCCCGGTGGACACCAGAACCTCCGGCCGGCCCGCCGCCACGGCCGGCGAGTACGGGCAGCAGCTGCTGGTTCCCGAGCGGGACCTCGGCGGCCGGTCCGGCTTCTACGTGCTGACCCTGCTGCGGACCGACTCCGGGAAGACGATCCCCGTGGTCCGGGGCTGGCTGCCGGGGGCGGCGGACCCCGCGAAGGCACCGGCACCGCCGGCCGGGCGGGTCGAGGTCACGGGGGCCCTGCAGGCCTCGGAGAACGCCGGCACCAAGGGCGTGCACGCGCAGGGCGGGCTGCCGCCGGGCCAGCTCGGGGTGATCGCAGCGGCCACGCTGGTCAACCTGGTGCACGATCCGCTGTACGACGCCTGGCTGACGGTGCAGACACCGGTGGACGGGATGACTCCGGTGCCGGCGAAGGCGCCGGCCAACACCGGGCTCGACCTGAAGGCCTTCCAGAACCTCGGCTACACCGGCGAGTGGTTCGTCTTCGTCGCCTTCGCGCTCTTCATGTGGTTCCGGCTCTACCGGCGCGAGGTGGAGACCTTGCGCGACGCCGAAGCGGGTCTGCTGCCCGCCGGGGTCCCCGGCGCGGCTGCCGCGCACGCGGCCGCGGGGACCGCGGGCCCGGTCGGGGACGCGGTCGGCGACGCGGCCGGGGACGCGGCGCCGGCTACGGCGCGCCCGGCGGGATGAGGCCCGTGCGGTAGACCGTGCCGCCGCAGGCCGCCGGGATGGTGGCCTGGGTGACCGGCGCGCCCGTACCGGGCGTGTGGGAGACCTCCACTCCGGCCGCCTCCGGGGCCGTGGAGCCGCTGTGCGCGTCACCGGCCGCGGCTCCGTCGGCGCCCGTCGGCTCCGCACCCCCGGCCGTGCCGTCGGCCGTGCCGTCGGCCGTGCCGCCCTGCGCGCCGGTGGCGGGCTGTGCCGCCGTGCCGCCGTCCTGCCGGGGTTTGGGCGACGGGGTGGGCGTCGCCGCCGGGCAGGACTGCCCGGAGGGCACCCACGCGAACCGCACCTCGTAGGCGCTGTTCGGCTGGAGCACCACGACCGGGGCCTCGGCGGACGGGTCGGGCAGCAGCGCGCTCGCCGGGTCCCCCGCCGTGTGGTCCGCCACCGTCACGGGCGGCGCCGCAGCCGGCGCGGGCGGGGGGCCGGGAGGCGCCACCGGGGCGGCCGTCACGGTGTCCGGGCCGGTGACCGTGCAGCCCCGGGCCGAGACGTTGGTGACCTTGAAGCTGCCGTAGACCTTGCCGTCGGTCTCGGGGGCGCGGGCGCTGCCCGACACGTCGAGCTGGTCGGCCGTGCAGCCCGGGACTCCGGCCGCCGCTCCCAGCGGCGGCAGCGGGCCGCGACCGGCTCCGCCGGCGGGGACGCCCGCCGTGGTGGAGGGGCCCGCGACCGCGTCGGCGTACGGCGAGCCGCTCGCCCCGGGCGACGGCCGCTCGTCGCCGCCCGGCTGCCGCCCCTGACCGGCCGACGTCGACGGCCTGGGCCCGGCCACGGCGTCGGAGCCGTTCTGGCGGGGGTCGGAGGGATCGCCCGGCTTGCCGCCCTGCGACTCCCCGTGGCCCGCCATGGCCGAGTGCCCGGCCGCGGTCCCCTCGTCGGAGCCCAGGTGCAGCGCGGCCGGAACCGCGGTGCCGGCGAGCAGCGCGGCCGCCGCCGTCACGAGGAGGGCCTGCCGTTTGCGGGCCCGGCGCGCGGGCACCGCGTGGCGCAGCCGCTCCAGGGCCCCCTCGCAGGGCTCCAGTCCCTGCACGGCACCGGCCAGCAGGCTGCGCAGCGCCTGCTCGTCGGCCGTGGCCGTGGCGGCGGGGCCGGGCGGGTTCCTGTGGTCGTCCCTCATGACTGCGCAGCCTCCATCGCCACCCGCAGCGCGGCAATGCCCCGCGATCCGTACGCCTTGACCGAGCCGAGCGATATCCCGAGCGCCTCGGCGACCTGGACCTCCGTCATGTCCGCGAAGTAGCGCAGCACCAGCACCTCGCGCTGCCGGCGCTGGAGTCCCCGCATCGCCCTGATCAGGTCGTCGCGCTCCAGCTGGTCGTACGCCCCCTCCTCCGCGCTGGCCATGTCCGGCATCGGCTTCGACAGCAGCTTCAGACCGAGGATGCGGCGGCGCAGCGCGGAGCGGGAGAGGTTGACGACGGTCTGGCGGAGGTAGGCCAGGGTCTTGTCGCGGTCCCGTACCCGGTTGCGGGCCGAGTGGACGCGGATGAAGGCCTCCTGGACGACGTCCTCGCAGGAGGCGGTGTCGTCGAGGAGGAGCGCGGCCAGGCCGAGGAGGGAGCGGTAGTGGGCCTGGTAGGTCTCGGTGAGGTGGTCGACGGTGGTACCGGCCACGACGGGCCGCTCACCGGCGGCATCGGCGAGCTCGCCACCGGCCCCGGCTTCGGCACCACCGCGTACCGTCCCGGCGGGCGCGGGGGCCTGCGGTATCGCGGTCTCCGGCGGGAGGGCCTGCGCCGCCGGCGGGTTCGCGGCGGTGTCCGCGCCGTCCCGGGGCGAGGGCACGCGGCCGCCACGGGTCGTCGCGATGTGCGGCACGCTGGCCGGCGGGACGGGAACGATCACAGGGAAGCCGCCGCCGGGCGCGCCCGGTCGCCGGCGCGGGGGAGCGATCCCGCTGCGCGCCGGTAGGACGGCCACGTCCAACAGTGCCTCTGCCACGCCCGTTGGACACGCGTCGCCCCGTCAGGGTTGTACGCGCGCGGCAGAGTATTCAGCAATTTCCCCATTGCCTTCATGCGTACCCGCTCTTCCCGATTGCCCCATTCATCCAGGCGGCAGTCGGGCCATCACCTTGATCAAGGGATCATCACAGATCCTACAAAGCGAATTACGCGAATTCACCCGCGATCAGTTCCGAGATCTGAGCGGCATTCAGTGCGGCGCCTTTGCGTAGATTGTCCGCACATACGAAGAACTCGAGCGCCCTCGGATCGTCCAGGGAACCCCGCAGCCGCCCCACCCAGGCCGGGTCGGTACCGGCCGCGTCCGCCGGAGTCGGGAACTCCCCCGCGGCCGGATCGTCGACGACGACCACCCCGGGCGCCGCTTCGAGGAGGTCGCGGGCGTGTGACGCGGCCACCTCCCGCTCGAAGCGGGCGCGCACCGTCAGGGAGTGCCCGGTCACCACCGGGACCTGGACGCAGGTCACGGCGACCGGCAGCGATGCCAGGCCGAGGATCCGCCGCGTCTCCGCCCGTACGGCCAGTTCGTGCGAGGACCAGCCGTCCTCCCGCAGCTCACCGGACCAGGGCACCACGTTCAGCGCGAGCGGCGCCGCGAACGGCCCGGTGTCCTCGCCCACGGCACGGCGCACGTCCCCGGGCAGCTCCCCCAGAGGACTGCCGGCGACCTGGACCAGCTGCTTGCGCAGCGCCTCCACACCGGCCCGCCCCGCGCGGCTCGCGGCCTGGTACGAGGAGACGGCCAGCTCGGCCAGCCCGTACTCGGCGTGCAGCGCGCCCACGGCGGCGATCATCGCGGCGGTCACGCAGTCCGGGCCCGCGACGATCCCGCGCGGCCGGATCCGTACGGCGTGGCCGTTCACCTCGGGCACCACCAGGGGCACCTCGGGGTCCTCCCGGAAGGCGGCGGACTGGTCCACCACGACGGCACCGCGCGCGGTGACGACCGGAGCCCAGCGCGCCGACACCTCGGCCGGGGTGAGGAAGAGCACGACGTCGCCCGCGCCGAGGCCCTCGAAGGCGTCCTCGGTGAGGGCGAGCACCTCGGTCTCCTCGCCGCGGACGGCCAGCACGCGGCCGGCCGAGCGCGGGGAGGCGATCAGGCGGATGCCGCCCCAGACGTCCGCCCGCTGGGACAGGATCTGGAGCAGGATCGAGCCGACTGCTCCGGTCGCCCCGACCACGGCGAGCGCCGGGCCGGAGGACCGGTCCGCGGTCATCGGCCGGTGCCTCCGTAGACGACGGCCTCGTCGCTGTCGGAGTCGAGGCCGAAGGCCGTGTGGACGGCGATGACGGCCGCGTTGACGTCGTCCTGGCGGGTCACGACCGAGATGCGGATCTCGGAGGTGGAGATCAGCTCGATGTTGACGCCCGCGTCGGACAGCGCCTGGAAGAAGGAGGCGGTGACGCCCGGGTTGGTCTTCATGCCCGCGCCGACCAGGGAGATCTTGCCGATCTGGTCGTCGTAGCGCAGGGAGTCGAAGCCGATCTGTGTCTTCGCCTTCTCCAGGGCGTCGATGGCCTTGTGGCCCTCGGCCTTGGGGAGGGTGAAGGAGATGTCCGTGAGGCCGGTGGAGGCGGCCGACACGTTCTGGACGATCATGTCGATGTTGATCTCGGCGTCCGCGATGGCGCGGAAGATCGCCGCGGCCTCGCCCGGCTTGTCCGGAACGCCGACGACCGTGATCTTGGCTTCGGAGACGTCGTGAGCGACTCCGGAGATGATGGCGTGCTCCACCTGCGCGTCCCCTTGCGGATTCTCGTTGCTGACCCAGGTGCCCGGCAGTCCGGAGAAGGACGACCGGACGTGGATCGGGATGTTGTAGCGGCGGGCGTACTCGACGCAGCGGTGCAGGAGCACCTTGGAGCCGGAGGCCGCGAGCTCCAGCATGTCCTCGGAGGAGATCCAGTCGATCTTCCGGGCCTTCTTCACGACGCGGGGGTCCGCGGTGAAGACGCCGTCGACATCGGTGTAGATCTCGCAGACCTCGGCGTCCAGCGCCGCGGCGAGCGCGACGGCGGTGGTGTCCGAGCCGCCCCGGCCGAGGGTGGTGATGTCCTTGGAGTCCGCGGAGACACCCTGGAAGCCGGCGACGATGGCGATGTTGCCCTCGTCCAGCGCGGTGCGGATCCGGCCCGGCGTCACATCGATGATGCGCGCTTTGTTGTGGACCGAGTCGGTGATCACGCCTGCCTGGCTGCCGGTGAACGACTGCGCCTCGTGGCCCAGGTTTTTGATCGCCATGGCCAGCAGGGCCATGGAGATCCGCTCTCCGGCGGTCAGCAGCATGTCGAATTCACGCCCGGCAGGCATCGGGGATACCTGCTCGGCGAGATCGATCAGCTCGTCCGTCGTGTCGCCCATCGCGGAAACCACGACGACCACCTGGTGGCCGTTCTTCTTGGCATCCACGATCCGCTTGGCGACGCGCTTGATGCCCTCGGCATCGGCTACGGAGGAGCCTCCGTACTTCTGCACGACAAGGCCCACGTGCGCTCCTCGCTCAGTCCGTCTCATTGCTGGTGCAGTGTAACGAGCGGCCGCGATCCGACCGCCACGTACCACATCATGAGATGAAAAGATCGTCGGAGCGGTTGCCCCGCGGACACGGTACGCGCCGCCGGTTCCGCGCCTACTTGCGGCCCAGCTGTCCGAGCTCCTCGGCCATGACGGCGCCGGCCTGCTCCGCGAGGTCGTCCTCGGCCAGGTCTTCGTCCGTGTCCAGACCGTCCAGGGCGGCGAGCGGCTGGTCGAGGCGCACGTGGGCGATCAGCGACTGGAGGGCGCGCAGCATGGCGGAGGCGGTCGGGCCCCAGTTGGTGAAGTAGGAGAACTGCCACCACCACAGGGCCTCGGTGACCCGGCCCGCCTGGAGGTGGATGAGGCCGTGGCGCAGGTCGGCGACCACGTCGGCCAGGTCGTCGGAGATGCGGTGCGGGACCGGGGCCTTGCGCGGTTCGTAGGGGTCGAAGACCTCGGAGTAGACGTCGACCGGCTCCAGCATCAGGGCGAACCGCTCGCGCAGGATGTCCACGTCGGGCTCCGGGCCCAGGTCGGGCTCGTAGCGCTCGTCGGGCAGCACGTCCTGGTACGCGCCCAGCCGGCCGCCCGCCAGCAGCAGCTGGGACACCTCCAGGAGGAGGAAGGGAACCGCGCTGTCCGGGTCCTCGCCCTTGGCCACCTCGGTGACCGCGACGATGAAGGACTCGATCTGGTCCGCGATCTGGACGGCGAAGTCGTCCGGATCCTGGCCCCGGGCGTGCAGCGTTGCGTCAGACATCGAGAAGTCGCCTTCCTTCAAAGGCCCGCCCCAGCGTGACCTCGTCCGCGTACTCCAGGTCTCCCCCGACGGGGAGCCCGCTGGCCAGGCGGGTGACCTTCAGGCCCATGGGCTTGATCATGCGGGCGAGGTAGGTGGCGGTGGCCTCGCCCTCCAGGTTCGGGTCGGTCGCCAGGATCAGCTCGGTGACCGTCCCGTCCGCCAGCCGCGCCAGCAGCTCGCGGATGCGCAGGTCGTCGGGGCCGACGCCCTCGATCGGGCTGATCGCCCCGCCCAGGACGTGGTACTTGCCCCGGAACTCGCGGGTCCGCTCGATCGCGACGACGTCCTTCGGCTCCTCGACCACGCAGATGACCGCCTCGTCGCGGCGCGGGTCGCGGCAGATCCCGCACCGCTCCTCCTGCGCCACGTTCCCGCACACCGCGCAGAAGCGGACCTTCTCCTTGACCTCCAGCAGCGCGTGCGCGAGGCGTCGGACGTCGGTCGGCTCCGCCTGCAGGATGTGGAAGGCGATCCGCTGCGCGCTCTTGGGCCCGACGCCGGGCAGCCTGCCCAGTTCGTCGATCAGGTCCTGGACCACGCCTTCGTACAACGGACTGCCTTCTTTCGTTCTGCGCGGTGTATGCGGTGGTGAGTGGCGGGACGGTGGGGGTGGAAGGGACTAGAACGGCAGGCCGGGGATGCCGCTGCCGCCGCCCAGTGCCTGGGTCAGCGGCCCCAGCTTCTGCTGCTGGAGCGCCTGCGCGTTCTCGTTGGCCGCCTGGACCGCCGCGACCACCAGGTCGGCGAGGGTCTCGGTGTCCTGCGGGTCGACGGCCTTCGGGTCGATGACGAGGGCGCGCAGCTCACCGGAGCCGGTGACGGTCGCCTTCACCAGGCCGCCGCCGGCCTGGCCCTCGACCTCGGCCAGGGCCAGTTCCTCCTGGGCCGCCGCGAGGTCCTGCTGCATCTTCTGGGCCTGCTGGAGCAGCTGCTGCATGTTGGGCTGGCCACCACCGGGAATCACAGGTACTCACTCCGTACGTCACAACGGTTGCGGATCGCCTTCGGAAAGGCTCGGTCAATCCGAGCCTACGTGCTCCCCGGGCGCGGCGCCCTACGCCGGGAGGACCAACTCTTTCGGGTGAGAGCGGGGCGTGCGCGTACCTGATGGAGCCCTCCTTGCGGGCGGAAAACCCGGGATTCGCTGCCCATCGCGTGTCATTCGAAGGTAGGAAGAGCATGCGCACCATTGCGCACACGCGCATCACACGTCAGCGCAGGCAGAGGGAGTGCCGGGTGAGTCAGCCGGAGATGCAGCCCGAGGGGCCACCCCGGGATCCCGCAGAGGACGGCGACCTGACCGGCCGGCCGTTCCCTCTCGGGGACTGGGGTGAGCCCGCCGAGCGCCTCGACGAGCTCTACCGGCGGGTGGAGGCCGACGCGCTGCGCACGGCCGAGTGGTACCTGTCCGACCGGGCCTGGAAGCGCCGGGGTGCGCGGACCCTGCGGGCGGGCGCGGCCGTGGGCGCCGTCACGGGTGCGGCCATGCCGCTGCTGGAGCTGACCGGTTCGGCGCCGGGCGCGTCCTCGTACGGGTACCTGGCCCTGCTGCTGGCCGCGGCCTGCCTGGCCTGTGACCGGTTCTTCGGGCTGACGTCCGGGTGGATGCGGGACGTGGCGACGGCGCAGGCGGTGCAGCGGCGGCTCCAGACGCTCCAGTTCGACTGGGCCTCGGAGAATGTGCGCGAGGTGCTCGGCCCCACGGAGGGCACGGCCAGCGAGGCCGCCGAGCGGTGCCTGACCGTACTGCGCCGCTTCTCCGAGGACGTCACGGAACTCGTGCGCTCGGAGACGGCGGACTGGATGGTGGAGTTCCGGGCGGGTCCGGCGCCGCTGCTGATGCAGTCGCTGGCCGGCGCGCCCGCCCGTCCCGATCCGGGCGTCCCCCCGGCGCGCTTCCCGCTGCCGCCGGGCACCCGCCCGAACATGCCCCGCCAGCGCCCGCCCGAGCAGCCGCGCTGAGCCGGGCGGGAGCGCGCCGCCCGGCTCCGCGGCGGGGGCCGCCGCCCGGGCCCGTCAGCTGAAGATGATCATCGAGCCCTGACCCAGGCTGCGCGTCGCCGCCGCGTGCAGCCCCAGCCAGACGTGCCGCTCCCGGGCGAAGGGGCTCTCGTCGTACGGGATCGGCCCCGCCGGCTCCTCCAGCGAGGTCGGGCCGCCGGGCGGCGCCGGTGCGGCGGGCGGGTTCGCCGGGTCTATGCCGATCGCCGGGGCGACGAAGGCCAGCTCCCGCAGCAGCCCCTGCGCCGACCCCAGGGGGCCGCCCGCCGCGAGCAGCTCCTCGTTGGCCAGCGGCGCAGTGAAGTCCACCGGGACGTACGCCCCCGCGTGGTCGTAGTGCCACACCAGGTGCGACTGCTGCGCCGTCGGCTCGAACATCTCCAGCAGCTGCTCGTAGTCCCCGCCCAGCTCGTCCACCGGCGTCACCGGCAGCCCGCAGACCTGCAGCAGGTACGCCCGCCGCAGGAAGTGCAGGGCGTCGTAGTCGAAGCCGGCCACCGGGGCCACGTCCCCGCTCAGGCCCGGCATGTACGCGAACACGGGCACCGACGGCAGGCCCGCCTCGCCCAGCGCCTTGTCGTACGAGGCGATCTCTTCCGCGAAGGGGTTGTCGGGGCTGTGGCACAGCACGTCGACAAGGGGGACCAGCCACAGGTCACAGGCCACGCGGGCTCCGATCAGTCGTTGCCGCCGATCCGGCCAGAGTAATGCGCCGGACACGCTCCGCGAAGGGGTGCGCAGAACCCCGCCGGGCACGGCGGCGGCGTCAGAGGCCCGCGGCCCAGTCCAGCCCGTGCTGGTTGTACGCGCGCACGATGCGCCGTACCGCGTCGGGGTCCGCCAGGGTCACCGCGTCCACCAGCTCGTTGTGCCCGTCCCAGAGCGCGGCGCGCAGCTCCGGCGCTTCCTGGAGGTGGGGCACCGAGAACACCCAGCACTGGATCCGTATGCGGTGCAGGAACTCCGATATGTAGGTGTTGCCGACCAGCTCGCTGAGCTCCCGCCAGAAGCGCAGGTCGTAGCCGATCAACACTTCGAGCGAACCGCTGCGCACGGCCCGCCGCGCCTCCTCCGCGCGGCGGCGCACCGACACCAGCAGTTCGCCCGTGCCGGGCGGGGCACCGCGTTCGACGAGCCTGCGGAAGATCCCGTCGAGCACCAGCGTCCGGGCCTCGATCATGCCCCGGAAGTCGTCCACGGTGTAGACCCGCACGCGGAAGCCCCGGTGCTGCACGGACTCCAGCAGGCCCTGCGCCGCGAGGTCGACCAGCGCCTCGCGCACCGGGGTCGCGGAGACCTCGTACTGCTCGGCGATCTGCTTGACGGTGAACTCGGTCCCCGGAGGGAGCCGACCCGCGAGCACCTCGTCACGCAGCGCGTCCGCGAGCTGCTGCCGAAGGGTGTTGCGGGTGACACCTCCGCTCCGGCTGCCTGGCATAGGGGTCCGTCTCCTCCGTAGGACTTCGGACACCTTAGGCCAGGCAGCGCGGCCGAAACCGAGCGGTCTACGGCCGGTATGCGGATATAACGCCCGCTATCCGGACCCTCACGCCCCGACCGTGTGGCGGTCGGCCACCGTCAACGCCTCGTCGAGCAGCGCCAGGCCCTCCTTGGCCTCGGCTTCGGTGACCGTGCACGGGGGGACGACGTGCGTCCGGTTCATGTTGACGAACGGCCACAGCCCCGACGCCTTGCAGGCCGCCGCGAACTCGGCCATGGGGGCGTTGTCGGCGCCCGAGGCGTTGTACGGGACGAGCGGCTCGCGCGTGGCCCGGTCGCGTACGAGTTCCAGCGCCCAGAAGACGCCGAGCCCGCGGACCTCCCCGACCGAGGGGTGCCGCTCGGCGAGGTCGGCCAGCCCCGGCGCGATCACCTCGGTGCCGATGCGCGCGGCGTTCTCGACGATGCCCTCCTCCTCCATCACGTTGATCGTCGCGACGGCGGCGGCGCAGGCCAGGGGGTGCCCGGAGTACGTGAGGCCGCCCGGGTAGGGGCGGGTGGCGAAGGTCTCGGCGATGGCGGCGGAGATGGCGACGCCGCCGAGGGGTACGTAGCCGCTGTTCACGCCCTTGGCGAAGGTGATCAGGTCGGGCGTGACGTCCCAGTGGTCGGCGGCGAACCACGCGCCGGTGCGGCCGAAGCCCGACATGACCTCGTCGAGGATGAAGACGATGCCGTGGCGGTCGCAGAGCTCGCGCACGCCGGCCAGGTACCCGGGCGGCGGGGTCATGATCCCGGCGGTGCCGGGGACCGACTCCAGGATGATCGCGGCGACGCTCTGCGGCCCCTCGAAGGCGAGGGTGTCGGCGAGGTGCGCGAGGGCGCGCTCGCACTCCTCGGCCTCGGTGGCGGCGTGGAAAGGCGAGCGGTAGAGGAACGGGCCCCAGAAGTGGACGACGCCGGCGGAGGCGGTGTCTGAGGGCCAGCGGCGCGGGTCGCCGGTCAGGTTGATCGCGGCGGCGGTGGCGCCGTGGTACGAGCGGTAGGTGGAAAGCACCTTCTGGCGGCCGGTGTGCAGCCGGGCCATCCGTACGGCGTTCTCGACGGCCTCGGCGCCGCCGTTGGTGAAGAAGATCTTGTCGAGGTCGCCGGGGGTGCGCTCGGCGATGAGGCGTGCGGCCTCGGAGCGGACGTCCACGGCGAAACCGGGCGCGAGGGTGCAGAGCTTGGCGGCCTGTTCCTGCACGGCCGCGACCACCTTGGGGTGCTGGTGGCCGATGTTGGTGTTGACCAGCTGGGAGGAGAAGTCGAGGAAGCGGTTCCCGTCGTAGTCCCAGAAGTACGAGCCCTCGGCGCCGGCGACGGCCAGCGGGTCGATCAGGGCCTGGGCGGACCACGAGTGGAAGACGTGAGCGCGGTCGGCGGCCTTGACGGACGCGCCGGTGACATGAGGGGTCATGCGGTCACGCTAGAAGTGCGCAGGTCGGGAGGGACATCGGCGGACTGTATGGGGGTGGGCGGCCGCCCTCGGCAGTCTGTCTGCCACGGGCCCTACCATTGACAGCATGCTGGCAAAACGACAGTATCTTGTCATGGCCTGCCGACCGGAGGCGAGCACCATGACCGAGACCACTGCCGGGACCACTGTCGGGACCGCTGCGGGGACCACCGCCGAGACCGCTGCCGGGACCGCTGCCGCACCCGCCAAGCCCGTCCACCTCGCCGTCTACGACACGTGGGCGGACTGGGAGACCGGCCACACCACCGCGCACCTCGCGCAGCGCGGCCACCGGATCCGTACGGTCGGCTTCGCCGCCGGAACCCCGGTGACCACGATGGGCGGGGTCCGGATCCTGCCCGACCTGGCCCTCGCCGGCCTGCGGCCCGAGGACTCCGCGCTGCTGATCCTGCCGGGCGCCGCACTCTGGGACGCCGGCGACGGGCTGGCCCCCTTCGCGGCCAAGGCCCGCGAGTTCCTGGCGGCCGGGGTGCCGGTCGCGGCCATCTGCGGAGCCACGGCGGGCCTGGCCCGGGAGGGGCTGCTGGACGGGCGACCGCACACCAGCGCGGACCCCTCCTACCTCGCGGCGCAGCCCGGTTACGGGGGCGCGGCGCGGTACGTCGAGGCCGACGCCGTGACGGCCCAGGACCTGATCACGGCCGGCCCGACGGAGCCGGTGGCCTTCGCGCGGGAGGTCTTCGCCCGGCTGGGCGCGTACGAGCCGGTCGTCCTCGACGCGTGGTACCGCCTCTTCCACGACTCCGACCCGAGCGCGTTCCCGGTCCTGATGGCGGCGGCGGAGGCCGGCGGTGCCTGACCCGCGCCGCGACCCCGCGGTGGCCCTCCCCGTCCGGGCACAGCAGGATCTGCTGAGCCGCACCGCCCTCGGCGTCTTCCAGCTGAACGGGCAGTTCCTCTCCGTCTCCGAGGAACTGGCCCGTCCGGCCGGGCTGACGGCCGCGCGCTGGCAGGTGCTGGGCGCCGTGCTGCGCGAGCCGCTGCCGGTCGCGGGTATCGCCAGGGCCATGGGGAACACCCGGCAGAGCGTGCAGCGCGTCGCCGACCTGCTGGCGGCGGCCGGCCTCGCCGAGTACGTCCCCAACCCGGCCCACCGCCGCGCGAAGCTCCTGCGTCCGACGGAGGCGGGCCGCGCGGCGATCGCCCGCATCAACCCGGGGCACGCCGCGCTGGCCGCCCGCCTGACGGAGGTCCTCGGCGAGGCCGCCTTCGCCGAGACGGCCGCCGCCCTGGAACGCCTCTCGGCGGCCCTGACCACGATCGCCTCGACGGACCGGGACTGAGAGGATGGCGGCCCTGACACGGCCGCGTCGACGGACCGGGACCGACGCCGGGCCGCCCCGAGCACGATCGTGCGCCGGACGGGACCGGAACCGGGCGGTCCGCCCCCGCCCGGCCGGTCACCCCGTCCCTCCCCTCGCGGAGCCCACCGCACTACGCTCAGCCCGTCCGGCCAGCCCAGGGGGAAGGGACCACCCGGCGATGGAACCGCTGCACCGCACCGACCCGCTCCACATCGGCCCGTACCGCCTCCTGTCCCGCCTCGGGGCCGGCGGCATGGGCCAGGTGTACCTCGCCCGCTCCGACCGCGGCCGTACCGTCGCGGTCAAGCTCGTCCACCCCGGCCTGGCCCTCCGCGAGGAGTTCCGCTCCCGGTTCCGCCAGGAGGTCGCCGCCGCCCGGCGCGTCGGCGGCGCCTGGACCGCCCCCGTCCTCGACGCCGACACGGAGGCGCAGACCCCCTGGTTCGCCACCGGCTACGTCGCCGGGCCGAGCCTGCGCCAGGTCGTGGCCCACGACTTCGGCCCGCTGCCCGCCCGCACGGTACGGACCCTCGCGGCCGGACTCGCGTACGCCCTCCAGGACATCCACCGCGCCGGGCTGATCCACCGCGACCTGAAGCCCTCCAACGTGCTGCTCACCCTCGACGGCCCCCGCGTCATCGACTTCGGCATCGCCCGTCCCCTGGAGGAGGCCGACGGCGGGGTGACCCGGACCGGGGAGCTCGTCGGCTCCCCCGGCTTCATGGCCCCCGAGCAGGTGCGCGGTGAAACGGTGACCGCGGCCTGCGACGTCTTCTGCCTCGGCGCCGTCCTGGCCTACGCGGCCACCGGGCGGCTGCCCTTCGGCGACGCGGAACACCCCGGCGGGACCGCCGGCCTGCTGCTGCGCATCGCCGACGCGGAACCCGACCTGGGCGGCGTACCCGCCGAGCTGCGCGATCTCGTCGCGGAGTGCCTGCGCAAGGATCCCGCCGCCCGGCCGGCGCCGCAGGCCGTCCTGGACCGGCTGGGAGCGGGCGCCACCGTGGCCGACGGGCGGGCCCTGGAGCCCTGGCTCCCGACCGCGCTCGTGGCCCAGCTGGGCCGGCACGCCGTCCAGCTCCTGGACCGCGAGGACCCCGGCCCGGACCGCACCGGCCACCCGGATGCCGCCCCGGCTCCTGGTCCCGCCCCCTTCCCGGCTGCCGACGCCGTCCCCACCTGGACCGCGCCTCCCGTACCGGCCACCGACCCCTCCACCCTCACGGCGGCCCCCGCCCACCCGTACCGGCCGACGGCCCCCACCTACCCGTACCAGCCGCCGGCGCCCGTTCCGCCGGCCCGCCCGGCCACGGCCTCGACGGCCTTCCTCGTGGCGGTCGCGGTCGTCGTCGCGGCAGCGGCGGGCGGCACGGTGTACGCGGTGATGAGCGAAGACCCGCCGCCCCCGGACGCGGCCCCCAGCGCGTCCGCGGACCCTTCCGCCTCGGGTTCCGGAGCGCGCTCCGGCTCCGCCACCAGGCCCGCCGCGGGCGGTCCGGGCAGCGGAACCCCGGGCCGGCTCCCGCAGTCCTACGCCGGCACCTGGCGGGCCACCTCCGGCTCCACGAGCTGGCGCCTCACCCTCACCCCCGGCGCGGTCGGCGACCCCGTCATGACCCTGAGGGCCGACGACCCGGCCTACTCGTGCTCCTGGCGGGCATCCCTGCGCAGCGCCCCCGACCCGGTGGAACTCGACGCCTCCACCGTCACCTCCGGCGCCCCTCCCACCTGCACGTCCGGCAGCTGGAGCCGGCTGCGGCTGCTGCCCGACGGGGGCCTGCGCCGCGAGCTGAACGGGGGAGCCGGCGCCCCTCTCACGTACTACAGGGAGTAGTCGGCGGCCGTTTGTGTCGAAGTCAATAAGCCTGCAAGGAGCGCTTGTTGCGCGCGAGGCCCCCGTCGCACACTGCGGCACATGGAGCCCTTGAAGGTAGTGGCACGACTGTGGGAGCGGATCGAGGCACGCGACTGGGACGGCGTGGCCGGGCTCGTCGCCGAGGACGCCGTCATCGAATGGCCCGTCAGCGGCGAGCGCATCGTCGGCAGAAACAACTTCATCGCCGTGCTCAGTGACGAGGCGGACGGCACCGACGAGCGCTCCCTCGGCTCGGTCGAGGTCCTGCGCATCCTCGCGGACGGAGACCTCGTCGTCACCGAGGTGGAGATACCCGAGGACCACGTCCTCTACCGGGCCGTCTCACTCTGGACGATTCGGGACGGACTGGTCGTCGGCGCCCGGGAGTACTGGACCAGCCCTGGACAGGACCCTGCGCCCCGCTGGAGGGCCGTTTACGTCGAACCCCTGGTGGCAGACTGAGCCCCGTGCTCACGCAACTCGCCGCGGCGACCGGCGTCCTGGCCCTGCTGACCCTCGTGCCCGGCCCCGACATGGCCATCGTGACCCGCCGGGCCGTCTCGCGGGGGCGGGCCGACGGGCTGCGCACCGTCGGCGGCATCGCCGCCGGCCTGCTGCTCTGGGGAGCCTTGACGGTGGCCGGGCTCGCGGCGCTGCTCGCCGCCTCGGCCGAGGTGTACCTGGTGGTCAAGCTCGCCGGGGCGGCGTACCTCTGCCTCCTCGGGGTGCAGTCCCTGCGCCGTCCGGGCGCGGGAGGCGGTCCGGACGACACCGCCGGCGACCCGGGCGGGCGTACGGGGCACGGCCGCAGCGGTGGCGGCAGCGCCTGGCGCACCGGCCTGGTCGCCAACGCCCTCAACCCGAAGATCGCCGTGTTCTACACCGGCCTGCTGCCCACCCTCGCGCCGTCGGGTCTGAGCCCGGCGGCGGGGATGGCGCTGCTCGTCCTGGTCCACGTCCTGCTGACGCTGGCCTGGCTGAGCACGTACGTCTACGTCCTGTCGCGCGCCCGGCGGTTCTTCACGCGCCCGCGCGTCCGCCGGACGATGGACCGGGTGACGGGCGTCGTCCTGATCGGCTTCGGGGTGCGCGTGGCCACGTCCGCGGCGTAGCTCCGCAGGGGGAGCCCGCTAGACGGCCTGACCGAGGAGCCGGTCGAGCTCCTCGGTGACGGCGGCCCGGATCCCGTCGTGGCGGGGGGCCAGCGCGTGGCGCTCGCCGCGCCAGCACTCCTCGTCCTCGTAGAGCCAGACCGGCATCCGCACGAGGTCCGCGGGCTCCCAGTCGTAGCGGGGCCAGATGTGGGCGTGCAGGTACGGGTCGGTGTTGCCGAGGATCTCGATGTTCACGCGGCGGAAGGCCGGGTCGAGCCGCGCACAGGCGCGCTCGACGGCTTCGGCGAGCCGCTCCATGTCGGTGAGGTACGCGATCCGGCGCGCCGGGGGCAGGTCGGAGAGCCGGGTGGCGGCGGGGTCGTCGGTCAGCAGAACCGAGTAGCCGGGCAGGAACTGCCGGTCCCCGATCACCGCGAACCCGGAATCGAGGCGGCGCATGACGGTGGGGTTCCGGCCCCGGTGCGCGCTGCCGATGCGGTCGTGGCGCCAGTCGGTCTCGTCCATTCCCGGACCCTAACGGACGCCCGCCGGCCGGCAACGGGCGGCGGACGGAGGGGCGATGGGCGCTGGCAGAACGGTGGAGCACGCCTGGCGGCTGGCTCTCGGGTACTGCCGGTCATACCTGAGAGCTACCTGCGAAGCCCGCTCCGCAGCGTGACGCCGACGAGGGGGGCCGATTCCTAACTTCGGTACCAGAGCGGGCGCGTGCCCGTCCGGGACCGAAGGACAGGAAGAGGAACCCGACATGAGCCCTGGCCCTGGCAGCCGTATCCGCCGCACCCTGCTGGCCGGCCTCGTCGCCGCGGCCGTCGTGCTCCCCGTCTCCGCCGCCGCGTCCCCGCGGATACCTGCGCCGGCCCCGGCGGTCCAGTCCGAGTCCGCCACCCCCCAGAGCCGGTACGCCGCCGCCCTCGCCGGCATGGCCGAGGCGGCGCGGGCCGCCGAGGGCGCGGGCCACGGCGGGCGGGCCCTGAGACTCCGGGCGATGGCGCGGCCCGGAGCGCAGTTCCTCGCCTTCGACGGGCGCGGCCAGGGCCGTGCCGTGGAGGTGTTCGGCGATCTGGGCACCGCCGACCGGGTCGCCGTCCTGGTGCCCGGATCCGACACGAATCTGGACACCTACGAGCGCTTCCGGGAGGGGGCGCTCGCCCTCCAGCGGCGGCTCCGGGCCGGGCACCCGCACACCGCGGTGGTCGCCTGGCTCGGGTACGACACCCCGGGCACGGTCAGCACCACCGTCCTGACCGCGGACCGCGCCGACCGGGCCGCCGCCGAACTGGGTCCGTTCCTGCGGCGGTTGCGGGCATCCACCCCGGCCGGGGCGCGGATCTCCCTGCTCTGCCATTCGTACGGCTCGGTGGTCTGTGCCCGGACGCGGACGGGCCCCGGGGTGAGCGACATGGCCCTGTACGGCAGTCCGGGCACGGGAGCCGCCTCCGCGGCGGACCTGCCGACCGCCGCCCGGGTGTGGGCCGGGCGGGGCGCGGGCGACTGGATCGGCGGCGTTCCCCATGTCCGGCTCGGCGGGGTCGGGTTCGGAACCGATCCGGTGGACCCCGCCTTCGGGGCCCGGCCCTTCGCGGCGGGCGCTGCCGGGCACAGCGACTACCTCAAGCCCGGCACCGAGTCCCTCGACAGCCTGGCCCGCATCGTCCTCGGCCCGGAGGTCCCCCATGCGTAAGCCCGCCGCCCGCTGGTCGGCCCTCGCCGACCGCATCGACAGCGCGACCCCGGGGGACCGGGACCGGTCGGTGGACGCTCTGCGGGTGTTCGCGATCGTCGGGGTGGTCCTCGGGCACTGGCTCGTCACCTCGCTGACGGCCACCGACGGCGGCCTGCGCGGCACGAGCCCGCTGGTCCACATGCCCTGGCTGGCCCCGGTCTCCTGGGTGTTCCAGACCCTCGCCGTGTTCTTCCTGGTCGGCGGTCATGTCGCGGCCCGGGGGTACGCGTCGGCGCGGGAGCGAGGGGTCTCGTACGGGGCCTGGGTGCGCCGGCGCCTGGGCCGGCTGTTCCGTCCGGTGGCCGCGGTGCTGGTGCTGTGGGCCGTCGTGGCGGGTGGTCTGCTGCTGGGCGGCGCGGAATGGGACACCGTCCGGACCCTGCTCCGGCTGGTGTGGTCACCGCTGTGGTTCCTGCTGGTGTTCGCCGTGCTCACCGCCGCGACCCCGCTGGTGGCCCGGCTGAGTCCGCTGTGGCCGACGGCCGTGGTGGCGGGGGTCGATCTCTGGAGGTTCGGCTTCGACGGGCCGCAGTGGACCGGCTGGGTCAACGTCGCCGCGGGCTGGCTGGTGCCCTACACGCTGGGTGCGGCCTGGGCCCGGGGCGCGTTCACCGGGCGGCGTCCGGCGCTGCTCCTGCTGGTCGGGGGTGCGGCCGCCACCGCCGGACTGGTCCTGTGGGGCGGGTACCCGGCGTCGATGGTCGGCGTGCCCGGGGCGGCGGTGTCCAACCTGAACCCGCCGACGCTGGCGGCGGTGGCGTTCGGACTGGCCCAGTGCGGGCTGGCGCTGCTCCTGCGCGAGCCGCTGGCCCGGGCCCTGCGCCGGCCCCGGACCTGGGCGACGGTGGCGCTGGTGAACCTGTCCGCGATGACCGTCTTCCTGTGGCACCAGACGGCGATGATGTCCGTCACCGCCCTCGGGCTCCTGGTCTCCTCCGACCTGCCCGGCCTGCACACCGTGCCCGGTACGGCGGGCTGGATAGCCGCCCGGCTGCTGTGGCTGCCGGTGTTCGCGGCCGCCCTGGCCGTCTGCCGGTCCGCCTTCCACGTCTACGAGCGCCCGCGCGGCCACCGGCCCCGGCCCCGGCCCCGGCACACGGTCCGCACCGGCCCGGCGTCGCGGCCCCACGGGCGTCTCGGGGCATCCGAACGGGAGACGGCCCGTGCCTAGGCTGGCCCGCGTGACCCAGCGATCCGTTCTGCCCGCCGAACCGCACGCCCCAGCCGAGGGCAGCGCCCTGGTCCATGAGCTGTTCACCCTGCGGCCGGACCCGCTCCCCAAGATGGCCCGGCCCCGGTGGCTGACCCGGCTGCCGCACGTCGTGGTCGTGTACCTGGCCGTCTTCTTCACCTTCCTGACGAACCAGCAGCTCTTCGACCACTACCACGTCCGCGGTGGGCCGCCGCTGGTCATGTCCCTCATGACGGGACTGTCGATCGCGCTGGCGCTGACCCGGCCGATCGCCGCCTGGTGGCTGGGCCTGATCACGACGGGTGTGATCGCCTACGCGATCCACGACCACGTCGGGCACGGGCAGACCTGGCCGTTGATGCCGGGCGCCCTGCTCACCTTCGTCCCGCTCGTCCTGCTGGTCGCCCTGCGGGTGCCGGCGCGGGTGACCGGCGCGGTCGTCGGCATCACCATGGCCTGCACCGGCCTGGCCGAACTGCTCTTCAAGCCGCTGCACAGCAGCACCAGTTTCTTCGCGTCCAGCCTCGTCTTCGCCGTCACCGGCCTCCTCGGCTACGCGCTGCGCGCGGTGCGGCTGGCCCGCGGCCAGCTCGTCGTCCAGGAGACGCTGACCGAGGAGGAGCGGGCCCGGCGGACCCTGCTGGAGGAGCGCAGCCGCATCGCCCGAGAGCTGCACGACGTGGTCGCCCACCACATGTCGGTGATCTCCATCCAGGCGCAGGTGGCCCCGCACCTGGTGGAGAACCCCTCCGAGGAACTGAAGGAGAACCTCGCCGGCATCCGGGCGAACGCACTGGAGGCCCTGACCGAGCTGCGCCGGGTGCTGGGCGTGCTGCGCTCCGAGCAGCCCGACGATCCGGCCGGTCCCCATCATCCGCAGCCCACCCTCGCGGAGCTGGAGGGTCTCGTGGACAACGTGCGCGGTGCCGGGCTGGAGGTGACCACGGAGGTGGCGGGCATACGCAGGCCGCTGACTCCGGGAGTGGAGCTCACCGCCTACCGGATCGTGCAGGAGGCCCTGAGCAACTGCCTGCGCCACGCCCCCGGTTCCCGGGTGGAGGTGGGAATCGCCTACGGTCCGCGCGAGCTGCACCTGTGCGTCGCGAACTCCGCGCCGACGCGGCCCGCGCCGCCTTCACCCGGCGCCGGGCACGGGCTGCTCGGCATGCGGGAGCGGGCGGGCATGCTGGGGGGCGAACTGGCGGCCGGCCCGCGCCCTGACGGCGGGTACGAGGTGAGCGCCGTGCTCCCCATGGACCCGCCCGGCGGTTCCCCCTCCGAGACGAAGAAGGACATATGAGCACTCCCATCAGGGTGATGATCGCCGACGACCAGATGATGGTCCGGCAGGGTTTCACCGTCCTGCTGAACGCCCAGCCCGACATCGAGGTGGTCGGCCAGGCCGTCGACGGCGCCGATGCCGTGGTGAAGGCCGGCGACCTCTCCCCGGACGTGGTCCTGATGGACATCCGCATGCCGGGGATGGGCGGTATCGAGGCCACCTCCGTCATCACGGGCACGGCGGATTCGGCGGTGAAGGTCCTGGTCCTGACCACCTTCGACCTGGACGAGTACGTGTACGAGGCGCTGCGCGCGGGGGCTTCCGGTTTCCTCCTGAAGGACGCCTCGGCGGATCAGCTCGCGGAGGCGGTGCGGGTGGTCGCGGCCGGGGAGGCCCTGCTGTCGCCGAACATCACGAAGCGCCTGATCACCGAGTTCTCGCGGCTGGGCGCTCCCCGTGCGCCGTCCAGGGCGCGGATCGAGGAGCTGACGGAGCGGGAGACGGAGGTGCTGTCCCTGATCGCCCAGGGCCTGTCCAACGCGGAGATCGCGGCGCATCTGGTGGTGGCCGAGCAGACGGTGAAGACCCATGTCGGCCGGATCCTGGTGAAGCTGGGTCTGCGGGACCGGACCCAGGCCGCCGTGTTCGCCTACGAGACGGGTCTGATCCGTCCGACGGGCTACTGACGGGCCCGTGTAGTACCTGAGGGGGATGCCGGTAAATCCCCTTCAGCGGCGACGCGGTCGAGGGTGGCGGCGGCCTACGGTTTGGACATGACCGAGACGACCACCGGGGTGACCCCCCGGCCCCCCGAACTGCGGCTGGCTTCGGGCCTGATCCAGAGCCTGCGGGACGAGCTGATCACCGATGCCTTCGCCTACCGGCCGCTGCCCCTGATGCGTACGGACGGTCCGCTGGTGCGCAGGCTGCCCCGGGGGATACGGCCGAAGGCGGCGTACCTGCCGCATGCGGTGGTGGTCGTGACGGCCTTCGTCGTGACCATGCTGGCGAGCGCCGACAACGTGTACGGCGGGCCGGCCCTCCAGTTCGTGGTGCTGGGGCTGCTGGCGGCGGGGCCGGTCCTGATGACGCTGGTGCGTCCCGCGGGCGCTTTCTGGGTGGTCCTGGGCATGACCACCGCCCTGTCGATGCTCTCCGGCCGGACCATGACCTGGCCCTGGTCGCCGAGCACCTTCCTCGCGACCCTGGCCGTCATGACCTTCGTGGCCATGCGGGTCCGGCCCCGGGCCGCCGGCTGGATGTGGGTCATCACCCTGCTCTACGGGACGGTCCTGCCGGTCCTGGTCGGCGACGGGGACGGCGCCACGGTCGCGCCGATGGCCTTCTTCTCGGCGGTGGCCCTGCTGGTGGTGACCGTCCGCAACACGCGCAAGGAGGCCCGGCGGGAGGTGATGGCCCAGCAGGAGGTGACGGCCGTCGAGCGGGACCGGCGCACGCTGCTGGAGGAGCGGACGACGATCGCGCGGGAGCTGCACGACGTGGTCGCGCACCACATGTCGGTGGTGGCGATCCAGGCGGAGGCGGCCCCGTACCGGGTCAAGAATCCGCCGCCGGAGCTGGAGGCGGCCTTCGCCACCATCCGGGAGAACGCGGTGGCGGCCCTGACGGAGCTGCGCCGGGTGCTGGGCGTGGTGCGGTCCGCGGACTACGAGGCGCCGGACGCCCCGCAGCCGACGCTGGCCTCGCTGGACGGGCTGCTGGCCAATGTGCGGGAGGCGGGGCTCCAGGTGGACAAGACCGTCACGGGTGCGGTGCGCGAGCTGCCGCAGGGCGTGGAGCTGTCGGCGTACCGGATCATCCAGGAGGCGCTGAGCAACACCCTGCGGCACGCTCCGGGCGCGGCGGCCGGGGTGGAGGTCTCCTACGTGCTGGGCGGCCTGGGCATACGGGTCGTCAACGGTCCGGCGGCCGGTGACGTCCGGCCCTCCCCGGGAGCCGGGCACGGCATCACCGGTATGCGGGAGCGGGTGGCGATGCTGGAGGGGGAGATGACGGCCGGGGAAACCGCGGCGGGAGGGTACGAGGTGGCCGTGTTCATACCGGTGCGCGCCCGGCCGCAGCCGGAGGAGGAGCCGGCATGACGATCCGGGTACTGATCGTCGACGACCAGATGATGGTCCGCGAGGGCTTCTCCGTCCTCCTGAACGCGATGGAGGGCATCGAGGTCGTCGGGGAGGCGGTCGACGGCCGGCAGGCCATCGCGAAGGTCGCGGCCCTGCGGCCGGACGTGGTGCTGATGGACATCCGGATGCCGGAGATGAACGGCCTGGAGGCGACGCGGCAGATCGTGGCGGCGGACACGGACGCGAAGGTGCTGGTCCTGACGACCTTCGACCTCGACGAGTACGTGTATCAGGCGCTGCGGGCGGGGGCCTCCGGGTTCCTGTTGAAGGACGCCTCCGCCAGGCAGCTGGCGGAAGGGGTGCGGGTCGTGGCGGCCGGGGAGGCGCTGCTGGCCCCGTCGGTGACGAAGCGGCTGATCGTGGAGTTCTCGAAGCTCGCGGAGGTGCAGAGGGCGGCGGATCCGTCGGCGGTGACGGAGTTGACGGAGCGGGAGACGGAGGTGCTGGTGCTGATCGCCCAGGGCCTGTCCAACGTGGAGATAGCGGACCGGCTGCTGGTGGCGGAGTCCACGATCAAGACGCACGTGAGTCGGATCCTGGTGAAGCTCGGCCTGCGCGACCGGACGCAGGCGGCGGTGTACGCCTACGAGACCCGGCTGGTGACCCCCGGTTAGGAGCGGAGCGGCCTAGGCTGCTGCGATGCGCTTTGATCCTTGGGATGCTGCCTTCGTCGCCGATCCGTACCCCGCCTACCGGGAGTTGCGTGAGCAGGGGCGGGCCGTGTGGTGCGAGGCGACGGGTCAGTGGCTGGTGCCGCACTACGCCGATGTGAGTGCGCTCCTGCGGGACCGGCGGCTGGGGCGGACCTACCTGCACCGGTTCAGCCACGAGGAGTTCGGGCGTGAGGCTCCTCCGCCGGAGCACGAGCCCTTCCACGTGCTCAACGGGAACGGGCTGCTGGACCTGGAGGATCCCGCGCACGGCCGCGTACGGCGCCTGGTGTCCAAGGCGTTCACACCGCGCATGGTGGAGCGGCTCGCGCCGTCGGTCGGGCGGCTGGCCCGGGAGCTGGCGGACGGGCTGCGGTCCGCCGGCGGCGGGGACCTGCTCACCGCCGTCGCCGAGCCGCTGCCGGTGGCGGTGATCGCGGAGCTGCTGGGGGTCCCGGAGGCGGACCGGGGGCTGCTGAGGCCGTGGTCGGCCGACATCTGCGGGATGTTCGAGCTGCGGCCGGACGCGCGAACCGCGCGGCGGGCGGTGACGGCGAGCGTCGAGTTCAGCGCGTACCTGCGGGAGCTGATCGCCGAACGCCGCAAGGACCCCGGCACCGATTTGATCTCCGCCCTGATCGCCGCCCACGATGACGAGGGCCGGCTCAGCGAGCAGGAGATGATCTCCACCTGCGTCCTGCTGCTGAACGCCGGCCACGAGGCGACCGTGAACACCACGGTGAACGGCTGGTGGGCCCTGTTCCGCCATCCCGGCCGGCTCGCCGCCCTGCGCGCACGGCCCGGCGAGCCGGATCCGGAAAAGTTGTCCACAGCTGTGGATGAACTGATGCGCTACGACACACCCCTCCAGATGTTCGAGCGCTGGGTGCTCGACGACATCCGCGTCGGGGACACCGTCATCCCGCGTGGCGCCGAGGTCGCGCTGCTCTTCGGGTCCGCGAACCGGGACCCCGCGCGGTTCGAGGACCCGGACGTCCTGGACCTCGAACGGGCCGACAACCCCCACCTGACCTTCGGTGCCGGAATCCACTACTGCCTGGGCGCGCCCCTGGCCCGGCTGGAGCTGGCTGCCTCCTTCGGGGCGCTGCTCGACCCCGCCGGGCCGCCGATGCGGCTCGTGCGGGAGCCGCAGTGGCGGGAGGGCTATGTGATCCGGGGTCTGCGGGAGCTGCTGGTGGAGTTCTAGCCCGGCCCGGCGGCCTAGGTGCCGATGGCCTGGTCAGCCATCTGACACCAACCGCGGCAGCCAGCGAGACCGCAGCCGCGGGAGCAGTTTCTTGACCTGTCCTGTCAACTGGCGAAGGCGTCCCGGCTCGGGCTCCTGGAACGTTGCTTCGTCTGGCCGCGCGTGATCTCCCCTCGACCGCCGCTTTACTACGCCGCGTTCAGTAGCCAGAAACGGATAGCGTGCAGATTGCCGGGGTTTTGGCACGCCTGCACGGTGTCCGAATTGCCGGGGTTTAATGTGCGCGATTATGTCCGGACCGAATTGCCGGGGTTTTTCGGCGATATGAGCCGCCCTTTCTGCCTGGCGCACTTACCGGGAGTGAGGGCAGAACGTCCTCATCGGGTGCCGAATCGGACGGTGCACCAGCTTGCCCGTGTCAAGTTTTCGGATCACGGCTCGCGAAGCGATGTCACCGCCGACGGCAACGCGCTTGGCCCAGGCCGTCTCCGCCGTCTCCCCCGACCCCAGCGTGCCCCGCCACCCCGGACGCGCGCCGGCCGCGGATCCCAACGGGTGCTCTGGGAGCCGCGCCAGCGCCATCGTCCCGGAAGGCGGAGGCCGGCGGACGGGACCGTCGGACGGCGTCCACGTGGAGAGACAGGACGTGCTTGAAGCGACGGTGGCGTCTCAGTTCGAGGGTGTCCACGGGCCAGAGTCGGCCGGTCCCGGAGGACGTCAGTGCGGTGCCACTTGCGCCTACCACGGCAGAAATCAGCACGATCCACAGGAGGATGCCTCCCACAGCTGGTCCTTTCGAAGGCCGAGGTCAAGGGGTTGCGAGGGTCGGGACCCTGGCGACCCTCGGCATAACGCAGAGGCATATGCAGAGTTGCGCTCTCCCCTTCGATTGCAGCCATGCGCAGCAATGTGCCCACTTCGGCATCTCGATCTATTTACCGATCATCAGTCGGTGGCTGAGCAGAGCGAAGCGAAGTCAGCGGAGCCGACGAGGACCTCGGCTCTGGGGGCGCGCAGGGGATGACAGCTGACGGCAAGAGGTGGCGGTACGTGCCGAGAGCCGGCGCCTCGGGCGCACGGCGCGCAGCAGGGTCGTCGCATCAGGGCATGCGCGTGACCGCCCGTTCGTGCGTGGCGGGGTCAGGTGTCCGACGCGCTGATTGCCTCGGCCGCAGCCCCTCGTCTTGGGCGTCGCGGCCGGTGGGAGAAAGGGCGTGGGCTATTGCCCTTCCGGTCGGTTCGGCAACCGATAAGACGGCGTCACGCTCTGCCGTAGACCACCATCACCCGGATGGCACACACCCAGACCCACACCGAGAGCGTTTATGGAATATGACAACAGCAAAGCTCCCCGTCTTCCCCCGCGGGACCGCGGAGGAAGACGGACAGAGAGGCAGCATTCACTCCGGGGCCACCCGGGTCGGGAAGTGGATGTTCACTCCGCCCACGACCGGCTGGGGTGAGACCGGGAACGCAACGCTGGGGCATGAAGATCTGGAAGTCGATCTTCTGTACTCCTCTACGATTTTCGAGGACTTCCTCCGTGCGATGAGCGTGATCCAGATTGAGTTCGCTGACCGGTTGGGGAACACGGCAGCGTCCGCCACGGCTGTCGGCGAGTGCTCGGGTGGCAGCTCCCGTGTATGAGCCGTACGGATACCCGGACGTCCACGGTATCCACCCCCAGCCGGACACCACCGCATTCCGGGGCCGACCAGAGCCCGTGCAGCGCCCCTCCTCCGGGCAACCGCTCGGCGGGCCCGGCGGAGCGCATCCGTCATGGGATCCGGTGGAGGATCTCGCCGTCCTCCTCCAGGAAAGCGCTGCGTCTGGGCAGCCAGATCCCTTCGCCCGAGTCGGCGCCGACGGCCTCGGTGACACGGCGGCCACCAGCGGGTGGGTCGCAGGACTGAACCACATCCCTGCGGGATGTCCGCCCAGTCCGCCCTCCGACGGGCACCGCCGGAGCAAGTCGAGGTCCCAGGTAGTGACCCTGTTGCAGACGGGCAGTCTGTTCACTGCGGTGCTGGTCGGCGCCATCGCCGCCGTGGTGAGCATCCTCAGTGGGGTGGCCATCTGCGACGCCCTGCGCCACAGCGCCGCACCCCACACGGCCCATGAAGTAGTCAGCTGGTGGCCCCTGCTGATCTACGGCCCCTGGATGGTCGCATCCCTGTCCATCCTCAGATCGGCCCTGCACCAGCGCCGCGCACTTCACTCCTGGTCCATCGTCCTGTTGTTCTCCTGCCTGGCCACCCTGCTGTGCGTAGCCCAGGCACCCAAAACGATCACCGCCGGGGCGGCTTCCGCTCTTCCAGCCGTCGCGGCACTGGCCTGCTTCCAACAGCTGGTTCGCCAAATCACCCTCACGCGACCGCCTCGCCAAGCAGCTCCGCGACACCGGAACCCGACGTCCTCTCCGCTCGGGCAGCCGGCCGCAGCCAGACGCAGCGCGGGCAGTGTCCCTGTCGGCTACCCCGCGCGAGACAGCAACAGAGAAATCCGCTCTCCGTCCCATGGCCACAGATACGGGTAAGACCCATAAGGGACGTACGCGTGAGGCAGTGCCGATCGATGTCACGGTCGCTGGCTCGGACAGTGGGCTCCGGTCACTGGGAAAGTCGGTGGAACGCGGTTGCATGGCAACGGCGAGCGATGTCACCCCGGCAAGGCGGTGGTCTTCTCCGGCTACCTGGTCGGCAAGGTCCGGTGAGTTGTCGCAGGAGGACTGGACGTACCTGCGTACCGCGGGTGCAGTCTGGCCGGTAGGCAGTGGTGCCATGGGCGAGAGCTCCGGTCGTGGGAGCGCGAATGCCGGCTGAGGGGCGCGGCGGAGACGGCACTGTCGGTCGGCGGCGGAACGGACCTCCCGTGGGCTGGTACCGCGAAGAGCAGAGGCGGTAGCAGCAGCTAACTCCCTGGTCAATCCGGTCCTTCCCACACGTCAAAGGGGTGTTCGCCTGCACCTTTGAAACGAAGATCGATACCGATGGTCACGGGCCGTGCGCAGACTCAGCCTGACGGTCTACCGGCCCTGTCCTGCGCCGGCCATGCCCGGGCGCCCCCCGCGGTCGGCCGGACCGCACCGCGTCCATCACCACACGCCCTGTTCCTGATCACTGGGGCATGTCCGAGCAACGCGCCGTGCACCGTGGTCATGCCTGCCCTGCAACCGGGGGCCGTGGGCTCTGGCTTCCGCGGCTGAGGTGATCAGCGTCGCAGCCGCCACGGGCCTCGTGTGCAAAGGGCTTGCGAACCCAGCACATGGGCATGGCTCGCCGAACCGAATGCACAACGCGCTCCGGCGCCTCACATCCGCGTCCACCACGAAAGGTCAGCAACATGGTGTCTGAGATGACCCACGCCGAACGAATGCGGTACAAGCGGCGCCAGGACGCCGCCTACCAAGCCGGCGAAGATGCTGTCGCCAACCTGCAGGCGGCGCTCGCGCTCGCAGGCCTGACCCTTCCCTCCCTGAGTAACGACGGGCCGGTGGCCGGCCACGGTTTCGTCCGGCTCGGAGGATGCAACGCGGCCTTCGCCAACCGGCTCGCCGCAGTCATCGCCGCAGGTGCCCGTACCCTTCAGCGTCAACGGTGAAATGCCCGGCAGGTGGAGCAGGTGGAACAGCCGCAGAAAGCGTCTTAGCACCCCTTGGGCCGATTCGGGGGGTTTCAAAAAGAAGAGGCCATGCCTCTCCCTGCCCTCGCCCTCACCGAGGGATCGGCCGACGCCCTGCCCGTCGGCGAGAACACGCTGCTACGGCGCGCCGCTCGCCGCAGGCGCCCGGCGGCTGCAGTCACACGGGGGCACGCTGCTTCACGCCCCGGCGCACGCCCTCCCCGCCGGTGGCGAGCGGGCGGACAGTGTCGACTTCCGGATCCGAGCAGAGCGGAGAGGAGAAAGCGTGTCGCCCTGCGGTGTCGTGAAGTGGTTCGACCTTCACCGGGGAGTCGGCCTCATCAGCCAGGGGGCCGGACCTGACGTTCAAGCGGAAGCATCGGCCATTCACGGGAGGGAGCGCTGTCTGCTTCCTGGCGAGGAGGTCATATTCGACATCACTCTGGATGGTGCGGGGCTACGGGCCGACAACATTCACCGTGCGGTCAGCAGCGAAGCCCGGCATCCGGGCCGGCCGAGGACGGTGACCCTGCACAAGGGCGTCTTCTCTCCCTTGTCGGCGGTGCCACCCCTGCCAGAGGTTCTCCAGCGCTAGGCGGCGCCCCGCGGGAGGGTGAGGGCCCAGGCCGCGGGGTGGCGGGTCCAGGTACGGCGGCGGACCGGGCCGGCCAGAGCGTGGTCGGCGCGATAGCGGAAATCCTCCCCGTCACCTCCGGGGTCACCGGAGGCACCGGGAACCCCGGCGGAGCCGGAAGCCCCGGGCTCACCGGAGACCCCCGACGCCCCTGGTGCCCCGGGCACGCCCACCGCTCCGGCAGCCCCGGAACCTCCGCCGCTCCCGCCGCCCCCCTGGCCTCCGGGCCTCCCGGAACCCCCGGACACCTCCGACAACCGGGATACTGCGGACACACCGGACACCGTCACCGCCTCCGCCCACTGCGTCAGCGGCGGCGCTCCCGACAGCCGGACCAGCACCTCCGCCGGCCCCGCCCCGCCCCCCGCCGTCCGTACGGCGACGTCCTCCACCGGGCGGTCCCCGTCCGCGAGCACCACCCCGTCCACCTCCACCCGCAGCCGGTGCGCCGGCCACACCGGCGCCGCCGGACCCGGCAGCAGCGTCCGCAGCAGTGACCGGTAGCCCCCGCCGCGCCGTACGGCCGACACCGGCGGGCTGATCCGCAGCCCGCCCAGCACCACCCCGCCGCTGTCGTCCACCAGCAGGTCCCTCGGGTGGGCGATCCCGTCCAGGGCCGCCCGGGCCGCCAGTACCGCCGACAGCGGCACCCCGAGCGAGCGGGCCAGCGCCAGCGACCCCGGCGGCCCCACCGGAACCAGAGAGACCGCCCCGTCGCCCAGACCCCGCTCCCGGTACAGCAGCCCGACGGCCCGCACCAGCGCCCGGTCGTCGCCGACGATCACCGGCCGGCGATGGCCCCGGCGGGCGAGAGCCCGCGCAAATTCCTCCGGCGAATCCGGCAGGCAGATTTTCGCCGCCGCTCCCGCTGACAGCACATCTTTCGCGATGCGCACGGACTCGCCGTCAAGACGGCGGGCGACCGGGTCGACGAGCACGAGCAGGCCGCCTACCGGCGCGCCCGCATGGCTCATGGCGGGCTCTGGAGCCGACACCTCGGTCCTTCCTCGGGTAGCATCTTTGTGCAAGAGGCCCTTGCGCTATTGCGCCAGGGCCTTCGTCTATTCCGGGGCACCGGTCCGACGGCTCAGCCTGCGGTGTACATCGTCGTACGCCCCCTGACCTTGGACATGCCCCATCCGGAAGAGGTGTACGCCTGTGCCCGCTCTTGTGCTGCTCGGAGCTCAGTGGGGTGACGAGGGCAAGGGAAAGGCCACCGACCTGCTCGGTGGATCCGTTGACTATGTAGTGCGCTACCAGGGTGGCAACAACGCCGGCCACACGGTGGTCGTAGGCGACCAGAAGTACGCGCTGCACCTTCTCCCTTCCGGCATCCTCTCCCCCGGATGCACCCCGGTCATCGGCAACGGTGTCGTCGTCGACCCGGCCGTCCTGCTCTCCGAGCTGCGCGGCCTGAACGAGCGCGGCATCGACACCTCCAAGCTGCTCATCAGCGGCAACGCGCACCTCATCACGCCGTACAACGTCACCCTCGACAAGGTCGGCGAGCGCTTCCTCGGCAAGCGCAAGATCGGTACGACGGGGCGCGGCATCGGCCCGACCTACGCCGACAAGATCAACCGCATCGGCATCCGGGTCCAGGACCTCTACGACGAGTCGATCCTCACCCAGAAGGTCGAGGCGGCCCTCGAAGGCAAGAACCAGCTCCTCGCCAAGCTCTACAACCGCCGCGCCATCGAGGCCGCCACGATCGTGGAGGAGATGCTCCAGTACGCGGACCAGATCAAGGGCTACGTCGCCGACACCACCCTGATCCTCAACAACGCGCTGGACGACGACAAGGTCGTGCTCTTCGAGGGCGGCCAGGGCACCCTGCTCGACGTCGACCACGGCACGTACCCCTTCGTCACCTCCTCGAACCCGACCGCCGGCGGCGCCTGCACCGGCACCGGCGTGGGCCCGACGAAGATCAGCCGCGTCATCGGCATCCTCAAGGCCTACACGACCCGCGTCGGCGCGGGCCCGTTCCCGACCGAGCTGTTCGACGAGGACGGCGAGGCGCTGCGCCGCATCGGCGGCGAGCGCGGCGTGACCACCGGCCGTGACCGCCGCTGCGGCTGGTTCGACGCCCCGATCGCCCGCTACGCGACCCGCGTGAACGGCCTCACCGACTTCTTCCTCACCAAGCTGGACGTGCTGACCGGCTGGGAGGAGATCCCGGTCTGCGTCGCGTACGAGATCGACGGCAAGCGCGTCGAGGAGCTCCCGTACTCGCAGACGGACTTCCACCACGCGAAGCCGATCTACGAAACCCTCCCCGGCTGGTCCGAGGACATCACCAAGGCCAAGACCTTCTCCGACCTGCCGAAGAACGCGCAGAACTACGTGAAGGCCCTGGAGGAGATGTCGGGCGCCCCGATCTCCGCGATCGGCGTCGGCCCCGGCCGCACCGAGACGATCGAGATCAACTCGTTCCTCTAGGCACGGGACGCTCGCAGAGCACACCAGGCACGACGCCCGAAGGGGCGGGGAGCGCACCGCGCACCCCGCCCCTTCGGCGTACCGGCCGGGCGGACACGATTCGGCAGACCCGCGAGAACACGTACCGCGTCCAGTGGATCACGTTCGGTACAGTCGGGGCATCGTCACCCAGGCTGGGGTTCTCAGATGCACGATCTCCGCGCGCCGGCGCTCCCGGCGACCCGAGGCGAACCGCTCGACGCAGCCGCCTACGCCGAAGACCTCAGGGCCCGCCGCGCGGTGATCCGCAACGGCGAGTCCTGGCGGCTGGAGCGGCTCCAGCACTTCGAGGAGACGGACAACCCGGCCCGGGAGGCGCTGCGCCAGGGCGACTGGCGGGAGGTCCTCCGGCTGATCGAGGCGGAGCGCCCCACCGCACGCAAGGCCGCCGACGACGACAGCCGCAACGGCTCGCCCTTCCGCCGGCTGAGGGTGGTGGAGGAACCGCTGTCGCCGTACGTGCAGTGGCAGCTGCACTGGCTCCACATGCGCGCCGAGGCCGGACACCACGCGCGGGTGCTGCCCGCCGAGGAGTTCTCCTTCACCGAGGCGGCGGACGGGGGCCCGCTGCCGGAGATCGTCATCCTCGGCGGACACGTCCTGTACGAGGTCCTCCACAGCCCGGCCGGCGTCCACACCGGCACCCGCCGGTACGAGGACCCGGCGATCGTCAGACCGTGGGAGGTGTACGTGAAGCGGGCCTACTCGGGGGCCGAGGACCTGAGGACCTACTTCACGCGTGCGGTGGCGCACCTGCCCCCGCCGCCGGCGGCGTGACGCGCGCAACGGCGCGTCGCGGGAAGAACCGCGCGAGAAAACTTTCCCGGACCTGTCACATCCGCCTGCTCCCGTCCGTCAGTGCTGTGAACACACCGACCGAAGGAGAGCAGCAGCCATGACGACCCCCTCCACCCCCACCGCAGCCGCGTCGATTTCCCGGATGGGCGACCCGGCCGCGCTCGTGCCCGAGCTGAAGGACATCAGCGCCGCGCTCTTCCGCGCCACCGGCAACCAGTCGGTGCCGCGCACCACGATGAGCCTGGTCCACCTGCGCGCCGGCCAGATCGTCCACAACACCTACCTGACCATCCTGAACACCGGCTTCCTCCGCAAGGCCGGGGAGTCCGAGGAGCGCATCACCGCCGTCTCCTCCTGGCAGGACGCCCCCTACTTCACCGAGGCCGAGCGCGCCGCCCTCGCCCTGGTGGAGGCCACCCTCCAGCCCGCCCCGCGCGGCCAGGAGCGGGTCCCCGACGAGCTGTACGCCGAGGTCGCGAAGCACTACGACGAGAAGGCGCTGGCCACCCTCACCATCGCGATCGGCCAGATCAACTTCTTCATCGCCCTCGCGCTCATCGGCAAGCCCCAGCCGGTCGCCTCGCTCGCCGGCCGGCAGTGGGATTGAGTCCCGGCCGCGGCCTGCTCAGGACACCAGCGTCTGGTCCTCCAGTTCGGTCAGCCGCACGGTGCACAGTCCGCCGCGCTCGGTCGTCACGTCCGTCACCTTCAGCTGCGTCCCCGGGGAGAGGATGAACTCCTCCTCCTCGGTGAACGCGGAGAACTCGCGGATGCCCACCGCCCGGGCCGGGACCACCTCGAACAGCGTCCGCTTGCCGCGGTTGCCGAGGAATCCCCGGGCGACGCCCAGCTTGGGCGTGCACGAGGACACGCCCCACCAGGTGACGGTGCGGCCCAGCGGGTACTGGGCCCGCAGGTCCAGCGCCACACCGCGGTACAGCGGCTCGGTACGGACGGGGAGCCCCGAGACCGCTGAGAACAGCAGCCGCAGGTAGGGCAGGTACGGGACCAGCCGGGACCGGTCCGGGGAGCGCAGGACCGCGTTGATCTCCCGGTAGAACGCGGACTCGCAGGTGTAGAGGTACAGGGCGGAGACCGCGTCGGCGGACAGCCCGCCGGCCGCCGTGTCAGCCCGCCTCTTGCCGAACTCGTACGACCGGTCGACGTGCCCGCCCAGACCGGAGAGCAGCTGGGCGACGGGGGCGACCGCGTCCCGGAACTCCATGAGCGGCGTGTCGAACACCCCGGTGATCGCAGGGAGTACGAGGCCCTCGTCCTTCACGCTGGAGAGGCGCTCCAGGTACAGCTGGTGCAGCTCCATCGTGGACGTGATGAACGCGCCCATGCGCGCGGCGACGTCCTCGCCGTCCGCTCCGCCGTCCTGCGCGGCGCGCTCGTTCCACCCCTTGGTCGGCAGCCAGTCGACGGGGGCCGCGCCCAGTGACGCGAGGGCGTCGTTGACCATCGCGAAATGGCCGCCGTCGCAGAAGATGTCGCCCTGCGCGGCGGGATTGGCGTGGTCGATGTGCCGGACGTCGACCTCCGGGTACTTCTTCTGGAGATCGAGGACGATCTTCTTCAGGCTGCGCGCGTGCGCGCCCCACCAGGCGAAGACGACCCCGCGGTCCTCCTCGTCGGCGTCCCGCTTGGCCTTGAGGATCTCCTCCACGATCCGCTCGGCGACCGGACGCCAGAACGCGGTGTGCGGATCGGCTCCGCCGCGCGCCCCGGCGCTGTCGGCGGTGAGCGCCGCGTTCAGCAGGAGGACCCCTTGCGTGAGCATCGCCTGGAACCATTCGGGCGGCTGCACGGTGTCCCGTTCCTTCAGCAGCGCGCGTATGTCGGCGATCGGGGTCTTCTTCGGAATTCCGTACTTCCACATCGCCGCGGCCTTGATGATGCACCGGATGCTGACGACCCTGCCGAACTGGCTGTCCTTCCAGTCGTGGAAGGTGTTGTCGAACATGGCTATTCCGGTGGCGCTTTCCGGCCTCGGATAGGGATTCTGTCCGAAGACGACGACCTTCCACTTGTGCGGCGGATTGGGCTTGAGCGCCTGGAAGGTCAGTTCGCGGACCGGGACGACATCGGAGCTGCGGCCCGGTCCGATGAATGCGGCGGCGTCCGGCTGCGCCTCGATGACCGGCTTGAGCAGCGGGAACCACGGTTCACCGCCGCCTTTGAACAATTCGGCGAGGGCCAGCGGGTCATTCGCATCGGGCTGCGCCGAACCGGCGGGGGCATTGTTTTCGCTCATGGTGGAGAACTCCGCAACATCGGACCGGACTTCACATCTGGTCGCAGGCTAACAACGGCCACTGACAACGGTGACCGACCCTCACCCGGCCCTGTGGACAAGCCCGTTGTCAGTGGCCCCCGCTAGCGTGGTGAGCAGTTCGGAAGCGCCTTTACCGATGGGAGTGCATGATGACCGAGGACCGCGCGCAGCCCGCGCTCAGGGTCGTACTGACCGACGTCAACACCGATGTGGTGGAGTCGTGGCGCGCCGCCTTCGCCGACACCCCCGGCATCGAGATCCGCCAGGGCTCGATCCTCGACGAGGACGTCGACGCGTGGGTCAGCCCGACCAACTCCCGCGGCCGGATGGACGGAGGGGTCGACGCGGCCGTCAAGCGGTTCCTCGGAGCCGGCATCCAGCTGCGCGTGCAGCGGGCGATACGCGACCGGTTCGCGGGCAGCCTTCCGGTGGGCAGCGCGGTGTGCGTGCCGTCCGGCTCCCTCACCCCGAGGTACCTGATCTCGACGCCGACGATGGAGACGTCCTCGCAGAACGTGAGCCAGACGCTGAACGTGGCCCTGGCGTGCGCGGCCGCCTTCCAGGCGGTCCACCAGCAGAACGAGAAGAAGCCCGGCAGCATCCGCTCGGTGGCCCTGGTCGGCATGGGCGCCCGGACCGGCCGGGTGCCGGCGCGGGTGTGCGCCAACCTGATGTGGACGGGCTACACCCTCTTCAACGACCACCGCTTCGAGGACTACGACACCCTGCGCAGCACGATCGTGGCGCAGCTCGACGACTTGGAGAACGCCCCCGCCACCCAGCGGATACGCATCGCCCCGCCCCGGCGCGCGACGCCCCGCCGCTGACCGGACGCGCCCCACGGGTCCCGGGGCGGGCGCGCCTACCAGGCGAGCTGGGAGATCTCCTCCGCGACCACCGCGCAGGCGTCGGCCGCCGGATCGATCAGGGGGAAGTGGCCGACGCCCTCGACCAGGGTCAGGCCGACCATCTCCCCCGCCTTCGCGGCGGCGGCCACGTACGACTCCGCCACCGCCGGGGGCACCACGATGTCCTCGCGCCCGTGCACCACGGTGGTGGCGATGCCCGTCGGCAGCAGCGCCGCCGGGTCGGCGAAGGGGAGCCGGGCCTCCCAGTGCTCGGGCCCGCCCAGCAGCTGCGCCGACGCGCCGCCGCACACGCCGAGTTCCTCCGCGGCCCCGAAGTCCGCGATCGGGGCCAGCGCCACCACCCCGCGCAGCGGCGGCGGGGCGGGCAGCCGCCACGGGGAGCCGGACGGGAGCACGTGCCGCGCCGCCGCCCACAGCGCGAGCTGTCCGCCCGCCGAGTGGCCGCTCACCACGGTCCGGCGGACGTCGGCGGCGGGCAGGGCGGCCGCGGCCAGCCCGGGCAGGGCGTCCATGGCCGCGGCGACGTCGTCGAAGGTCTCGGGCCAGCGTCCGGCCACCGGCCCCTCGGCGTTCTGGTGGGGCAGGGAACTGCCGCGCCGGTACTCCACGTTGGCGACGGCGAAGCCCCGCCGGGCCAGGAAGTCCGCGAAGGGGGTGACGTGCTGCCGGTCGTAGGGGGCCCGCCAGGCCCCGCCGTGCAGGACCACGACCAGCGGCGCGGAGCCCGCCGCGCCCGCGCCGCGGGGGGCGTAGAAGTCGACGACCTGGTCGGGGTGGTCTCCGTACGCGGCGCTCGCGTCGGGCCCGACCGGGGGGTGGGCGAAGGCCGAGGCGGCCTCGGCGGCGTCCCGTTCGACTGCGGGGTCCGTCATCGGCTCAACCTCTCGGTAACGCGTGGGACAGGGGGGACAGATGTTCCGGTGTTCCGACAGAGCGGGACCGTATCAGGCCGTCACCGGCTCCCAGCCGCCGGAACGCGTCAGCACGGAGGCGGGCGCGGCCGTAGCCCCGCCCGCCCCCTGGTGTGACGTTTCGCTACCGCGTCACCCGAAAATGTGACCCAGTGTGCGTGCCGCGCGCTCCACATCGGCGAACCCGACGTAGAGCGGGGTGAACCCGAACCGCAGGACGTCCGGGGCGCGGAAGTCCCCGACGACCCCCCGGGAGACGAGCTCCGCCATCACCTCGCGGGCGCCCTCGGCCCGCAGCGAGACCTGGCTGCCGCGCAGGCCGTGCTCGGCCGGGGTCACCGTCTCCACCGCGCCCTCGGGGACGTACGCCGCCACGCACGCGAGGAAGAAGTCGGACAGCGCGAGGGACTTGGCGCGGACCGCCTCGATGTCCACGCCCTCCCAGGCGTCGAGGGCCGACTCCAGGGCCAGCATCGACAGGATGTCCGGGGTCCCGACGCGCATCCGGGCCGCGCCCTCGGCGGGAACGTAGCCCGGGGTCATCGCGAAGGGCTCGGCATGGCCGTTCCAGCCCGGCAGCGGGGAGTCGAAGGCGCCCTGGTGCCGCTCGGCCACGTAGATGTAGGCCGGGGAACCGGGTCCGCCGTTCAGGTACTTGTACGTACAGCCCACCGCGAGGTCGACGCCGTGCGCGTCGAGGCCGACGGGCAGGGCGCCGGCGCTGTGGCAGAGGTCCCAGACGATCAGCGCGCCCGCGGCCCGCGCGGCCGCGGTGAGGGCGGGCAGGTCGTGCAGCCGGCCGCTGCGGTAGTCGACGTGGTTGAGCAGCACCACGGCGGTGTCGTCGGTGAACGCCCCCGCCGCCCCGGCGGGGTCGATCGGGACGAGCTCGAGGCCGGTCATCCGGGCGGCGGAGGCGGCGATGTAGCCGTCCGTCGGGAAGGTGGTGGCGTCCACCAGCATCCGGGTGCGGCCGGGAGCCGCCAGGCGGGCGGCGCCGACCAGGGCCTTGAAGAGGTTGACGCTGGTGGAGTCGCCGACCGTCACCTGGCCGGGGGCGGCGCCGATGAGCGGGGCGATCCGGTCGCCGATCCGCTGGGGCGCGGTCCACCAGCCGCTCTCGTCCCAGGAGCGGATGAGGAGCTCGCCCCACTGGCGGTGCACAACGTCGGCGACGGCGCCGGGGACGCCGGCCGGCAGCGCGCCGAGGGAGTTCCCGTCGAGGTAGACGACCCCGTCGGGGAGGGTGAAGCGCTCGCGGAGCTTGCCGAGCGCGTCTTCGGCGTCGAGCCGGGCGGCGCGCTCCTGGAGCTCCGGTATGGGGTGCGGGGCGGTCTCAGACATGGCTGCGGGCCGTCCACAGCTCGGGGAAGACGTGCTTCGCCGCGCGCTTCTCCAGCCAGGTCACCCCGGCGGAGCCGCCCGTCCCCGTCTTCGCGCCCATCGCGCGGCGCGTCGCTACCAGGTGGTCGTTGCGCCAGCGCCAGACCAGCTCGGCGACGTCCGTCAGCACCTCGCCGAGGCGGTGCAGGTCGGCGTTCGGGCCGGACGGGTCCGCGTACAGGGCCGTCCAGACCGCCTCGACCTCGGGGGAGGACTCGTAGCGCAGCGCCAGGTCCCGGTCCAGGACCGCCTGGGGGACCGGCAGGCCGCGGCGGGCCAGCAGGCGCAGGGTCTCGTCGTACAGGCCGGGCTCGTGGAGGGCCTTCTCCAGCTCGGCGTGGACCCGCGGGGCGCCCCGGTGCGGGACCAGCATCGACGCGGACTTGTCCCCCAGCAGGAACTCCATCCGGCGGTACATCGCCGACTGGAAACCGGAACCCTCGCCGAGCGCGGCGCGGTACGAGTTGAACTGCGCGGGGGTGAGCTGGGCCAGCGGGCGCCAGGAGGCGTTCAGGGCCTCCAGCTCCCGGAGGGATCGTTTCAGCGCGTCCATCGCGACCGGGACGTCGTCCTCGCGCAGGGCGCGGGCGGCGGTCTCCCACTCGTGGACGATGACGGTGAACCACAGCTCCATGACCTGGGTGGTCACCAGGAACACCATCTCGCCCGGATCGTCCGAGCGCAGGTGCTGGAGGTGGGTGAGGACGTCCGCCTGGACGTAGTCCTCGTACGGAGTCGTGCCGTCGAAGTCGAGGTTCGGGGTGTCCGAACCGGCTCCGGAGGCATCAAGGGCGTGCGACATTTCTGTCTCCTCGACACGTGCTTCCGGGTAGCGGTCCGCTCCTTCCGGTGAGGTAAGTGGAGCCCCGGTCCCCTGCCCCGCATCATAAGCAGGGGATCCGGAAGCCCTCTAGGGCAGACCTCGGCAGCGTTACGCGAGCGTGTCCGCCGCGGTCGGCGAGGAATCGCGCAGGAACGTGGAGCAGCGCTCCTGCTCCTCCTTCTCCCCGATGGCCCCGGCGGCCCGCGCCAGGGCGTGCAGGGCCCGCAGGAAGCCGCGGTTCGGCTCGTGCTCCCACGGCACCGGGCCGTGGCCCTTCCAGCCGGCGCGGCGCAGGGCGTCGAGGCCGCGGTGGTAGCCCGTACGGGCGTACGCGTACGACTCGACCACGTTGCCGGCGGCGAAGGCCCGGTCGGCGAGGGCAGCCCAGGCGAGGGAGGAGGTGGGGTGCGCGGCGGCCACCTCGGCCGGGTCGGTCCCGGCAGTGAGGGCCTCACGCGGCGCGGGCTCGTCGGGCAGGTGGGTGGGGGCGGGGCCCCCGAGCAGGTTCTGGTGAATCGACATGGCTTCAGTGTGGCCGACGGCGGCGGGGGGCAGGCACCGGCACCGCGGGTCACGGGCCCCGCGGCAGGACCGTGCCCGATGCGCGGGGGTGCGGCCAGGTCCGCCCCGGCAGTCCGTCAAGTCGCCGGGGTGTGGCGGCCCCACCACGTTCCGGCGAAGTGCGGTGGCCGGCGCACCTCCCCGCACGAGGGGTGCTCGGCCGACGGTAGAGGTGCAGTGGACGCACGCCGAGGGGGGCATGTCGTGAAAGCGGTCATGAGCAGCAGCAGGAGTACGGGCACGGCGACGCTGGTCCGGCGGGACCCGGCCCGCGAGGCGGCCGACGACCTGTGCTCCGTGGTCCTGTCCTCGCTGCGCCGCAAGGACCAGCGGGAGAAGGGCCGGCAGTACGTCCAGGGGCTGCTCGCGCTGCCCGGCCGCAAGTCGATGCGCGGGATCGCGGGGCAGGTCGGGGGCGGGGCCGCCGAGCAGAGCATGCACCACTTCATCTCCGGCTCGACCTGGGACTGGGAGCCGCTCCGCGCCTCGCTCGCCGGGTTCCTCCAGGCGACGACCCCGCTGACCGCGTGGGTGGCGCAGCCCATGGCCATCCCCAAGGGCGGGGAGCACTCGGTGGGGGTGGCGCACCGCTTCGACCCGCACCAGGGGCAGATGTTCCGCGGGCAGCAGGCCTTCGGGACCTGGTTCGCCTCGGCCGGACTGGTCTCTCCGGTCGGCTGGCGGATGTACCTGCCGGAGGCCGATGCCCAGGACTCCCCCGGAGCCGTCGGGACGCAGGCGGCGTACGAGGAGGCGGCGGCGACCGCCGTCATCGAGACCGTACGGCTCAGCGGGAACCGGCGCCCGGTGGTGCTGGACATCCAGCGGATCGGCACCCGCTCCACGATGAACCGCTTCGCGGAGGCCGCGCTGCCCGTCATCGCCCGCGTCGGCCCGGCCACCCCGCTGCTCGTCACCGACCCGGCGCTGCCCGGGTACGGTGCCGGGCCGCGCCCCGCGCGGGACGTCCTGCAGTCGGTGAAGGGGCTGTGCACCCCCGTCGAGTGGACCGACCCGGACCCCGCGGCCCCGGGCGGCCGCCACCGCGGCACCCTGGCCGTCGCGGTGCGCGTGATGATGCCCGACCCCTCGCCGGCCCGCCGGCGCCACCTGCTGCTGGTCGGCGAGTGGACGGACGCCCGTCGCCCTCCGGCGCAGCTGTGGCTGACGGACCTGGTACGGCTCCCGGTCGGCCCGCTGCTGCGGCTGACGAAGCAGGGCCGCCGGGTCGGCTTCGCCGCCGAGCACAGCGGCCAGGAGGCGGGCCTGCGCGACTTCGCGGGGCGGGCCCTGCCCGGCTGGCACCGGCACGTCACGCTGGCCTCGGTCGCGCACGCCGCCCGCGCGCTGACCGGCACGGAGCACTACGCGGCGGCCGGCTCCGGGGCCGCCGGCCGAGGGGGCTACTCGGCCGCGTAGGCCCGGTCGGCGGCCGAGCGGCGGTCGTGCAGGACCGTGCGGGCCTTGCGCAGCCGCAGGGCCATCTGGATCTCCAGCGCGCCGGCCGGCTTCTGCCAGTCCGGGCCGAGGAGTTCGGCGATCCGGTCCAGCCGGCGGGAGACGGTGTTGGGGTGGACGTGCAGGGCCTCGGCCGCGTGGGTGGGGCTGGCGCCCGAGGCGAAGTACGCCTCCAGGGTGCGGGTCAGCTCCGTCAGCCGGTCGGCGTCGTACTCCAGGACCGGGCCGATGGTCGCGTCGATGAACGACTCGACGTCGTGGTCGGCGGACAGCAGCATGCCGAGGAAGCCCAGTTCGCGCAGGGAGGCCGTGCCGCCCACCCCGTCGAGCGCGGTCAGCGCGTCCAGGCAGCGCACGGCCTCGGCGTAGACGCGGGCCACATCGCCCGGGCCGCCGGTGGGTCCGGCGGCACCGGTGGACACGGCGTGCCCGAGCAGCGGCGACAGCTCGCCGGAGGCCCGGTGCGCGGCGGCGGAGGCGTCGCTGCCGGGCAGGACCAGGACGATGCAGCCCCGGCGGACGCCCTTGAGGCCGCCCATCCGGTACGCGTACGAGGACGCCCAGGCCACGGCCTTGCCCAGTTCGCCGCCCTCCGGCCGGGCGACGACCACCACGTGCGGGCGGTCGAGGTCGATGCCGAGCCGGCGGGTGCGCTCCAGCAGGTGCAGGTCGACGGAGTGCGGCCGGTCCAGCAGGTCGGCGAGGAGCTCGTCGTGCACGGGGCCCTCGGCCGCGGCCGTGCCCCGCTGGATCAGCATCAGGGAGGCCACGGACTGGGCCGCCAGCTGGAGCAGCCGTACGTCCTCGTCGGTGAGCGGGGCGGAGGCGCTCAGCAGCAGCACCCCGAGGTCCTCGGCTCCCGCCAGTACGGGCGCCAGCCACAGGTCGCCGGGCAGGCGCACCGGGCGCCGGTCGGTGAGCGCCTGGAGTGCGGCCTTGGTCACCGCCTCCTCGTCCAGGCCGGGCAGTTCCCCGGTCGCGGTCAGCGGCCGGCCGCCCGGGTCCCGTACCTGGAGGACGCCGTCCAGCGCGTCGGCGGTGGCCCGGGCGAGGGTGGCGAGGCCAGCGCCGTCCAGGACCAGTCCGGCGAGCCGGGCGTGGCACTCCCACAGGTGGCGGACGCGGGTGAGGGCCGTGTGGGTGCGCGAGCCGAAGGCCTCCAGCTCGGTGACCTCGTCGCGGGTCTGCTCCAGCAGCCGGGCCTTCTCGATGGCGACGGCGGCCAGGTCGGCGAGGGAGAGCATGATGCCGATCTCGTCCGGGGTGAACTCCCGTACGGCGCGGTCGGATCCGTAGAGCGCGCCGAGGGTGGAGCTGCCGCGCCGCAGCGGCACCGCGATGATCGCGTGCAGGCCCTCCGCCTCGACGACGGCGTCGATGCCGGGGGCGTGCGCGATGGAGGCGTCGGCGAGGTAGTCGGGGGTCCAGACCGGCGAGCGGCGGTCCTGGGCGATGCTGCCGAGGCCGCGGCCGGTGCCGAGTTCCAGGCCGACGTTGAGCGCGGTGGTCTCGCCCTCGGAGGTGCGGACGTACGCCGAGCCGTCCGGACGGCTCAGCGAGAGCCAGGCCATGTCGAAGCCGAGGAGGCGCCTGGCCCTGCGCGTGATCAGACGCAGCAGGCCGTCGATGTCGTACGGGGAGGTCAGGTCGTGGGCGGTGTCGACGAGCGCGGTGAGGGCGGCCTCGCGCTGTCTGCCCCTGCTCGCGCGGGCGCGCACCGAGCCGGCCAGTTCGACGGCCCGCGTGAGGGCGGCGAGTTCGGCGGTGCCGGCGCCCGAGGTGCGGGCCTCGGCGAGCAGGGTCTCGTACCGGCTCTGCGGGGCTTCCTCCGCGAGCAGTTCCAGTACGGCCAGCGGGCCGCCGCCCTCCCCGCGCATACCGCTGCTCCCCCCGCCCCGACCAGCTGCTCTTCGTACCCCGACCCGAACCTAGGTTCCGTCAGGCGAGGGGTCAAGCAGGCCCGGACGGCCGCGGGTCAGCAACGGGCGCCGCAGGTCAGGCTGAGTCCGGGGGCCGGGCGGGCCGTCCGCGCCGCTTCGACGCGGGCCTCGGCGCGGCGCAGCGCCGCCAGGTAGGGGCCGTCGGGGCGGCCGGCGCCCGCGCCACGCAGTCCGGCGAGCGCGAGGAGCAGTTCGCGGTGGCGCCCGAGGGCGAGTTCCGCCTCGACCCACTGGCCGAGCACGGAGAGCCGGTCCGCGTCGAGCGCCGCGATCCTGCCGCCGAGCCAGGGCCCGGCGTCGATGCCGTCCAGGGCGGGGCCGGTCCACAGGTCCAGGGCCCGGCGGAGCCGCGCGGCGGCCTGCTCGAAGTCGCCCCGGCCCATGGCCCGGTAGCCGGCGCCGGCCTCGCGCCCGAACTCCCGCACGTCGCAGCGGCCTCCGCCGGTGTCGAGGAGGTACCCGCCGGGCCGCGTGGACAGAACCGTCTCGGGGGTACGTACCGAGCCGCCGCCCAGCACCTCCGCGAACCGCTCGCGCAGCCGGCGTACGGCGGTGTGCAGGGCGGCGCGGGCGTGCTCGGGCGGGGTGCGGACCGCCAGCTCGTCCGCGAGCACGGCCACGGGCACGACCCGGTCCGGGCAGGCTGCGAGGACCGCCAGGACATGCCGGGCCTCCGGCGTGGGGGCCGTGATGGGCACACCGTTCTCGGTGACCCGTGGTGCGCCGAGTACCTCAATGTCCACAGTGATCTCCCTGGGCAGGCGAGCAGAAAAATAATACCCGGAAGGATCTTTTTGGGAAGAGGGCGGGGCGCTGTGGGTCAGGCGGACGCGCGGACCCCCTGCGGGGCCGGCTCCTGCGGCGGCACCCCGCCCTCGCACTGGTGGCGGCACTCGTGCGCGCCCCGCGGACCGTACAGGACCCGCGCGCCCCGCCCCGGAGCGGTGTCCAGCCGGATCGCCACGGCCGGCACCACCACGTTCGGCATCACGTGCGTGTAGAGCTCCGCGACCTGGGCGTCGAGGTCCAGGCCGAGCGTGTACGACATGGTGTTCAGCCCCGCGTACGCACCGACGATCAGCCGGGACGGGACCACCGGGTCCACGTTCGGCAGCAGCTCCCCGCGCCGCTGCGCCTCCTCCAGCACCGCGACGTGCAGGTCGATCCACGCCTCGTACGGGGAGGCCCGGTCGAGCCGGCGGTTCCCGTACTCCAGCGTGAGCCGCGTGCTGGCCCGGATCAGCACCTCGTGCCGCAGCCGGTGCGAGAACACCATGCCGATGTCCACGAAGTCCTGCGCCCGGTACTGCTGCGGCGGCAGCTGCGGCTGGGAGTCGTTCTGCGCGTCGATGACGGCCTGGGCCAGGCGCTCCTTCGACTCGAAGTGGAAGTAGAGGGCGCCCTTGGTGACCTTCGCGATGTTGACGATGTCCGAGAGCTTGGCCGCGTCGTACCCGTGCTCCTCGAACACCACGGCGGCCGCCTCCAGGATGGCCCGACGCGTGCGCACCGCCCGGTCCTGCTTCACCTGGGGTCGCTCTGTCTTCATCTCTGGCGTCGCCTCTCCTGGCCCGCCGGTGTTACATCCCCACGGGTACGTTTCTCTGCATAGATTCCACACCATCGCGTGGCCGCGCGTCCACCGGCGTATGTCACCTCGGGGGAATCCGTCGCGAATCCGCTGTACGGCACCGGTCGGGCGGGCTGGCGGGCGGGCGCAGACAAAAGGGTCCACCGGTCCGTGTCGGACCGGTGGACCCTTCGGGGCGCTGGTGCCTACTTCAGCTTGGTGCCCGTGGAACGCAGGTCGGCGCAGGCCTGGGTGACACGCTTGGCCATGCTCGCCTCGGCCAGCTTGCCCCAGGTGCGCGGGTCGTAGGTGGACTTCTTGCCGACCTCGCCGTCGACCTTCAGGACACCGTCGTAGTTGCGGAACATGTGGTCCGCGACCGGGCGGGTGAAGGCGTACTGGGTGTCGGTGTCGAGGTTCATCTTCACGACGCCGTTCTCCAGGGCGGTGGCGATCTCCTCGGGCGTGGAGCCGGAGCCGCCGTGGAAGACGAAGTCGAACGGGGAGGCCTTGCCGAACTTCTCGGCGACACCGGCCTGGAGGTCCTTGAGCAGCTCGGGGCGCAGGACGACGTTGCCCGGCTTGTAGACGCCGTGCACGTTGCCGAAGGAGGCGGCCAGCAGGTAGCGGCCCTTCTCGCCCAGGCCCAGGGCCTCGGCGGTGCGGATCGCGTCCTCGACGGTGGTGTACAGCTCGTCGTTGATCTCGTGGCTGACACCGTCCTCCTCGCCACCGGTCGGGGTGATCTCGACCTCGAGGATGATCTTCGCGGCGGCGGCCTTGGCGAGCAGCTCCTGGCCGATGGCCAGGTTGTCGGCCAGGGTCTCGGCGGAGCCGTCCCACATGTGCGACTGGAAGAGGGGGTTCAGGCCGCGGGCCACGCGCTCGGCGGACACCTCCAGGAGCGGACGCACGTAGCCGTCCAGCTTGTCCTTGGGGCAGTGGTCCGTGTGCAGGGCGACCGTGATGTCGTACTTGGCGGCGACGACGTGCGCGAACTCGGCCAGGGCGACCGCGCCGGTGACCATGTCCTTGTTGTACTGGCCGCCCAGGAACTCGGCACCACCGGTGGAGATCTGGATGATGCCGTCGCTCTCGGCCTCCGCGAAGCCGCGCAGGGCAGCGTGCAGGGTCTGGGTCGAGGTGACGTTGATGGCCGGGTAGGCGAACTTGCCTGCCTTCGCCCGGTCGAGCATCTCGTTGTAGACCTCGGGGGTTGCGATGGGCATCTGTCCGCTCCTTGGATGTGCGGGGAGTGTGCTTATTGCGGGCCCTGACCTGGGGGCGACGTCGCCGTCGCGCCTATCTTTCCAGACTCGGCGCAACACTCCACCCCGCCCGTCACCCCTCGTCCGGCGGAGCGGGCGGAGTGTTTCACGTGAAACACTCCGCCTCCGAGGAAAGACGCAGGTCAGGACCGGAGCGGACACTTCCGCGGCCTTGGCCGCCCGTGGTGCCGCACCCGGCGCCCGACCGCCCGCCACCCCGGCGCGACCACGATCCGAGACGGCCGGAGCCGCACGGAACGGGGGCGGGTCAGGCGAGGCCCAGGTCTCCCAGCCGGTAGCCGGTGAGGTAGGGCAGGCCCGCCTCGGCGATGGCGTCGGCCGCGCCCCGGTCCACGATGGTGGCGACGGCGACGACCTCGCCGCCGGCCTCGCGGACGGCCTCGACGGCGGTCAGCGGGGAGCCGCCGGTCGTCGAGGTGTCCTCGACGACCAGGCAGCGCTTGCCCTTCACCTCGGTGCCCTCGATGCGGCGCTGCATGCCGTGCGCCTTCTGCGCCTTGCGGACGACGAAGGCGTCCAGGCGCTCGCCCCGCGCGGCGGAGGCGTGCAGCATCGACGTGGCGACCGGGTCGGCGCCCAGGGTCAGGCCGCCGACGCAGTCGAAGTCGAGGTCGGCGGTGAGGTCCAGCATGACCTGCCCGACGAGAGGAGCGGCCTCGCCGTCGAGGGTGATCCGGCGGAGGTCGATGTAGTAGTCGGCCTCCTTGCCGGAGGAGAGCGTCACCTTGCCGTGCACGACGGCCTTGTCCTTGATCTGCTGCAGAAGCGCATCGCGTACGTCAGTCATGGCCCCGAGCTTAATTGGGTGCCGGGGAGTGCCGCCGCACCGGCCAGCAGGGACTTCGACGGCCCGGCCTAGAGCAGCCGCCGCCAGGTCCAGGTCGTGGAGACCTCCAGCGGGTCCACCGGCGTGACCAGCTGCGGCAGGGTGTTCAGGCCGTTCGGCGGACCGGACTGGGGCTCGACGCAGACGGCCTCGGGCTGCTCGTCGTACACGACCACCCATTCGGCCCGGCTGGCGACCTTCAGCTCCAGCTCCCCGGGCCAGGTGAGGGTGACGTCCACCCCGCCGGGCATCCCGAAGCAGTCGTCCCAGGGGCCGGGCCCCGGGTCGGTCCGGCGGCCGGTGGGGAGGAGGTCCTCGCCCCGCTCCTCCTGCCAGGCCGGGTCGAAGGCGATCTGCACCTCGGCGCCGCCGTGGGTCAGGACACGGTTGAACCAGGGGTGCCAGCCGGCCTGGGCGGGGAAGGAGTCCTGGTACGTCTCCACGCTCATCGCGAGCGTCAGCGCGTCCTCGGCCAGTTCGAAGACCTGCGTCACCCGGCCGGCGTACGGCCACGGGTCGGCCAGGTCGAAGTAGAAGGACGCCCGGGTGCCGGTGGCCCCGGCGGACCGCCAGGCGATGTCACGGCCGAGGCCGTGGATGGCGTGCGGGGGGTGGTTCACGGGCAGCTGGTGGACGGCCGCGCCGTCGCGGAACCGCCCGTACCCGGTGCGTCCGCACCAGGGGACCATCGGGAAGGAGCCGTAGTGCGGGCCCTGGCGCAGGAGTTCGGTGCCGTCGACACGCAGACTGCTGATCCGGCAGCCGTTCTCCTGGTCGATGGTCATGTCGGCGCCGCCGGCGCTCAGTTGCGTACTCATACCGCCGACCCTACGGCCGCCGGCCGCCGGGGCCGCTCAGCTGCGGCGGCGCAACGCCCTCCTCATCACGACCGCCGACGCGAGGGCCAGGGCCGCCGCCGGGGCGATCCAGCGCAGGCCGTTCCCGCCGGTGGCGGCGGAGGGGGCCGGAACCGGGGCGTAGCGGCCGCGCGGCGGCGCGTGGTCGACCTCCTCGGCGCTGCGGCCGATCATCGTGCGGCGGGCGTGGGCGGCCTCGGCCGGCGGACGCGGGGAACCGGCGGGGCCGGCCCCCTGCCCGGCTTCCCCCAGCTCGCCGAGGCCGGCGAAGTCGGCGAAGCCGCCCTCCGTGAAGGGGTCGAGGGCCGGGGGCGGCACCTCGGTGTCGAACACGGACGCGCTGACCCCGGGCCCGTCCGGCCCCGGCTCCGTCCCCGCCGCCTCGGCTTCCGCCTCCTCGGCCTCGGCCACCGGGTCGCCCGCGGCTCCGGAGCCGGCGGCTTCGCCGGCCAGGTTGGCGGCGAGCCGGTCGAGCAGCCGCCCGGCGGCGGTGGCGGTGGCCTGCGGGTCGAAGGCGGCGGCCCGCCCGTCCGCGGCGGCCCCGCCGCTGAACTCCATCCGGGTCCCGCCCTCGTGCGGGACCAGCCGCAGCCCGAGGGCGAGGGTGACGGTGCCGCTGCCGCGCACCTCGGCCCCCTCGCCCTCCGCCGTGAAGTGGTCCGGGTCCCGCTCGGTGACCGTCAGGGCCCCCCGGTAGGTCACGGTGTGACCGCCGACCCGGACCCTGAGGCGCCCGGCCAGGGGCCCGGAGCCGCTGTTGGCGTCCTGCTGGAGCCCGGGGACGCAGCGGGCCACCCGGGCGGGGTCGCGCAGCACGGCGCGGACGTCGTCTGCCGGAACCGGAACGAACACCTGATGCTCCATGCGGTCGAGCCTACCGACGGGACCCGCCCGTGCACACGGACACGACGCCGCACGCGCCGGGACCCGGCGGCCGGAGCTCAGGAGTAGCGCGGGTGCGGCAGCGTGGAGGGCGGCAGACCGGCCGGCCGGGTGCGGGCGGCGTCCCGGGCCGCGTCCTGCAGGGCCGGGGTGGACACGGCCCGGAGGGCGGGGGTGTCCCCGTCCACGCGCAGCTCGGGGGCCCGGCCGCGGGCGGCGAGCACGAAGCCCCAGTCCTGCGGCGGCGCGTCGGCCGCGCCGAGGGTGCGGTCGGGTCCGGCGGTGAAGCCGGAGAGCCGGCCGCCGGTGCTGTAGGGCGTGGTGAACAGCCCGGCCGCCCGCAGGGTGGACTCGACGGTCCAGAACGTGCGCGGCCTCGTGGTGAGGGGTCCGGCGTGCACCGCGATGCGCCCGCCCGGCGTGAGGGCCCGCGCGGCCAGCCCGTAGAACTCCTGCGAGTACAGCTTGGTGCTCGGGGTGATGCCGGGGTCGGGCAGGTCGGAGACGATGACGTCGAAGCGGTCGCGCGCGGCCGGTCCCCGCAGCCAGCGGAAGGCGTCCCGGGTGACGACCTCCAGCCGCGGGTCCCGGTAGGCGCGGGCGTTGAGCGAGGAGAGCATGGGATCGGTGCGGGCCAGGCGGACCACGCCGGGGTCGAGCTCGACGACGGTGACGGAGGCGACGTCCGGGTAGCGCAGCACCTCGCGGGCGGCGAGCCCGTCACCGCCGCCGAGGACCAGGACGCGGGCGTGCGGGCCGGTCATGGCGGGGTGGACCAGGGCCTCGTGGTAGCGGTACTCGTCGTAGCCGCTGACCCGCAGCCGTCCGTCCAGGAAGAGGTCGAGGGAGCGCGGGGACCCGGTGGACGGGCCGGTGAGCACCAGTTCCTGCACCCCGGTCTGCGCGGCGACGCGTACCTCGGCGCCGTAGACGGCGGTGCGCGCGGCCCGCTCGAAGTCGTCGACGAGGAGGGTGGCGCAGGCGAGCAGGGCGAGGACGGCCGCGTTGGCGGTGACCAGCAGCCGGCGGCAGCGTCTGCTGAGGTCGTGGCGGAACAGCCACAGGACGAGCCCGCCGCCGGCGACGGCGTTGACGGTGCCGGTGAGCATGGCCCCGGTGAGCTGTCCGAGCAGGGGGAGCAGCAGGAAGGGGAAGGCGAGCCCGCCGGCCAGGGCGCCCACGTAGTCGGCGGCGAAGAGGTCGGCGACGGCCCCGCCGGCGTCCTGCCGGCGGATGCGCTGGATGAGGACCATCAGCAGCGGGATCTCCGCGCCGATGAGCACGCCGATGGCGAAGGAGAAGGCGACGAGCGCGGGCCGGGACTCCCCCAGCCAGGCGAAGCTCGCGTAGAGGGCCGTGGCGGAGAAGCCGCCGAGCAGGGCGAGCGCTGCCTCGATGGCGCCGAAGCCGAGGGCGGGCCGGCGGCGCAGGCGTTTGGCGAGGAGGGAGCCGACGCCCATGGCGAAGACCATGACGGACAGCACGACCGACGCCTGCGTGACGGAGTCGCCGATGAGGTACGAGCCGAGGGCGAGCAGCTCCAGCTCGTAGACGAGCCCGCAGGCGGCGCAGACGAACACCGTGGCCAGCACGAGGACCCGGCCGGTCCGGGGGCGTACGGGCAGGGCGGCCTGGACGGTCTGCACGCCCCGCGGCTCCGCCGCCGGGAGCACCCCGCGGGGGGCGGAACGGTCGATCATGCAGCGAACCGTACGTCACCGCCCACCGACACCCTGTCACCCACATGGGTGCAAGTGCCGTGTTGATCAGGCCAGTTGGAGTAATCGGGAGCACAACTCCCCGGGACGGCCTAGACGGGAGCCCCCATGCGGACGCCCACCCGGGTGCGGGTGGCGACCAGCTGGCCCTCCTGCGGGTACGCGTGCCAGGTGCGCCAGCGCACCTGGCCCTCGTGACGCTGCGCGAGCATGGCGGTGAACGCGTGCGGATCACCGGGGAAGGTGCCGGCTAGCCCGTTCGGGTGGTCCGCGACCAGCGCGAGCAACTCCTGTGCCCGGCCCGCGAAGGACCCCCGCGAGAGGGTCTCGACCCTCGCGGCGAACTCGTACTCCCAGTCGCCCACCCGCTTCGCCACGCCGAGCGGCAGCGGCGTACTGCTGCCGGGCATGCAGGCGACCGTCTCCGAGCAGAGCACCTCCCCCTCCTCCAGGAGCACCTGGTGGGAGGCCCCGAGCAGGCGCAGCTCCACCTTCGCGTCCGCGAGCTGGAGGTTCAGTACGGCCAGGGCGGGCAGCCGGTCGCGTCCCAGGGCCCAGGCGAGATCGGCGGCACGCGTGTCGGTGTAGGTGGTCTGGAGGGTCGTGAGCATGAGTCGGCTCCGCAAACGCGCGAGGGAGAGGGGCCGGGGGCCCGCCAGCGGTGGTCAACGGGTGGGGGGAAACCGGCACGGTCCACAGGAAGTCCCGGGAGGTCCGGGGACTGGGCTACTCAACCGAGGGAATCATGAAAGGCACGGCACTCACAGCGTTTTTACCCAACTTGAAGGGGTTTACATCCCCCCGGGGGCTTCACGGTTCACGTGTTCAACACGACGCCGCCCGTACGCCGTAGTGCCGGCCCGAACAAGAAGACGCCCGAAGGAAGTTGTCCCCGCCGGGCGTCTTGTCCACACGGGATCGGCGCGAGGTTCCGGCCAGCCCGTACCAGTGTCAGCTGGACCCGCAGCCACCGCCACCGCAGGAGGACGAGGATCCGCAGGAGGACGACGAACCGCACGACGAGGACGACCCGCAGGACGAGGACGACCCGCCGGAGGACGAAGACCCTCCGCCGCCGGCCCACCAGCTGGAGCCGGATCCGCCGGACCCGCTGCCGCCGCTCCCGTTGAAGCGCACCGCGAGGTAGATGATCCCCCCGACGATCAGCGCGACGATGCCCAGGACGATGATCACGGCACCGCCTCCTTTCCCGAACCCCCGGTCGCCCGGGTGGCAGGACCCCCGTGGCCCGCGTGCAGGGGGGATGCCCTCCGGCCGACGCGGCCAAAGCACACTTGAGCAACTCCAGAGGTTCCCCCCAGGATGGCGCCCATGAGCGCACCCGCGAGCAGCAGCCGCCCCTTCCTCAACCGCCGCCTGGCCGCCTTCGGCACGACGATCTTCGCGGAGATGTCGGCGCTGGCCGCCCGCACCGGGTCGATCAACCTGGGCCAGGGCTTCCCGGACACCGACGGCCCCGCGGAGATCGCCGAAGCCGCCGTCCGGGCGATCCGCGACGGGCGCGGCAACCAGTACCCGCCGGGCCCGGGCGTCCCCGAGCTGCGCACCGCCGTCGCCGCCCACCAGCAGCGCTTCCACGGCCTGTCCTACGACCCGGAGACCGAGGTCCTCGTCACGGCGGGCGCCACCGAGGCCATCGCCGCCTCCCTCCTCGCCCTCCTGGAGCCGGGCGACGAGGTCATCGCGCTGGAGCCGTTCTACGACTCCTACGCGGCCTGCATCGCCATGGCGGGCGCGGTCCGCGTCCCGCACACCCTGCGCGCCCCGCACTTCCGCCCCGACCTGGACGCCCTGCGCGACGCCGTCACCCCGCACACCCGGATGCTCCTGCTGAACACCCCGCACAACCCGACGGGCACCGTCCTGACCCGCACGGAACTCGCCGCCATCGCCGAACTCGCCGTGGAGCGCGACCTCCTGGTCGTCACCGACGAGGTGTACGAGCACCTGGTCTTCGAGGGCGAGCACGTGCCGCTGGCCTCGCTGCCCGGCATGCGCGAACGCACCGTCACCATCTCCTCCGCCGGCAAGACCTTCTCCTTCACGGGCTGGAAGGTCGGCTGGGTCACCGCCCCGCCCGCGCTGGTCTCCGCGGTCCGCTCGGCCAAGCAGTTCCTGACGTACGTCTCCTCCGGCCCCTTCCAGTACGCCGTCGCCGAGGCCCTCGCCCTGCCCGACGCCTACTACGACGGCTTCCGCGCGGACCTCGCCGCCAAGCGCGACCTGCTCTCCGACGGACTGGCCGCCGCCGGCTTCCGGGTCTTCCGCCCGCAGGGCACGTACTTCATCACCACGGACATCTCGCCGCTGGGCGAGAAGGACGGCCTCGCCTTCTGCCGCGCCCTGCCCGAGCGCTGCGGGGTGGTCGCCGTGCCCAACCAGGTCTTCTACGACGACCCGTCCGCCGGAGCCGCCCAGGTGCGCTGGGCGTTCTGCAAGCGGACCGAAGTCCTCCAGGAGGCGGTCGCCCGCCTGCGCCGGCTCTGAGGGGAACGGGAGCGTGCGGACGGTGTCCGCGACCCTGCGGCCGCCGCAGGCACGGCAGGCGCTCACGCCCGGCGCGGTGGCCGCGCTCGGGGTGTTCGCCGCGGTCCGCGGGGCCGGGGCGCTGGTGGTCGCCGCCGGGGCCTGGTGGGCCGGGCGGGACCCGGTGCGGGTGCTCGGCTTCTCCTGGGACTCCGTCTGGTACCTCGGGATCGCCGCGCACGGGTACGGCCGGACCCAGATGTGGGCCGCGTCCGGCTCCGTCCAGAGCGACTACGCCTTCTTCCCGCTCTACCCGCTGCTGGTGCGCCTCGCCGGGGGCGGGCCGGGTGCCGGGCTGGCCGTGGCGTGGGCGGCGGCCGCGGTGGCCGCCGTCGGTGTGTACCGGGTCGGGGAGCGGCTGCTCGGGGCGCGGGCCGGGGTGCTGCTCGTCGGGCTGTGGGCCGCGCTGCCGCACGCGGTGGTGCTGACCCTCGCCTACACCGAGGCGCTGCTGGCGGCGCTGGCCGCGTGGGCGCTGTACGCCCTGCTGCGGGAGCGCTGGCTGTGGGCGGCGGGCCTGGCGGCGCTCGCCGGGCTGACCCGGCCGACCGGGGTCGCGGTGGCCGCCGCCGTGACGGCGCTGGCCGTGCGGGAGCTGGCGGTACGGGGCAACCGCGCGCCCGGGGTCTGGGCCGCCGCGCTGCTCGCGCCCGCGGGCTGGGCGGCGTACGTCCTGGCCGTCGGGGCGCACCGGCACGACGCGCTCGGCTACTTCGCGGTGCAGCGGCAGTGGGGCTCGCGGTTCGACTTCGGCGCCGGGACCCTGGAGACGGCCGGGAAGGTGCTCTCGGGCGGCCCCCTGACCATCCCGGTCGGCGTGACCCTGGCCGTGCTGGCCGCGGCCGGGCTGCTCGCGGCGGCGGCCGTACTGGACCGGGCGCCGCTGCCGCTGCTGGTGTACGCCGGGACGCTGCTGCTGATCACCTTCGGCGGGGCGGGCTACTTCGAGTCGAAGCCCCGGTTCCTGCTGCCCGCGTTCCCGCTGCTGCTGCCGGTGGCGGCCGCCATGGCGAGAGCCCGGCCGCGCACGGCGGTCGCGGTGACCGCCTGCATGGCCGGGCTCTCCTACGGATACGGGCTGTACCTGCTCCTGGTGGCGCGGGTACCGCTGTGAAGGGGGACGGCTACTCGCCGCCCTCCTCCTTCTCGTCGCCCTCGGAGGAGTCGACGTCCTTCTCCAGGCCGAGCTGCTCCAGGAGCCACTTGTCGAACTCGATCGACGCGCGGACCCAGCTGACCGTGGAGGAGACGAAGTGCTCCAGGCTGACGCCGGTGCCGATCAGCATCTGCGCCTCGCCGATCAGGCGGACGGAGCCGTCGTCGTGCGTGTGGCTGTAGACCTTGGGCCACAGGGTGCGGCGGTTCCAGTCGTCGATCGACTCGAGCAGCTGCGCCTTGTCGTCGATGGCGTGCGGACGGTCGTAGAACGTCCGCACGGAGAAGACCTGCTGCTCGCCTTCGCCACGGAACATGAAGTACGTGCGGAAGTCCTCCCACGGCGCCGCGAGGTCACCCTCGTCGTCGACGACGTACTTCAGCTCCATCTGCTCCAGGAGCTGCTTCACCAGGTCCTGGTCGGGGACGACGGGGCCCGCCGGTCCTTGGCCTTGCGGTTCGGGCTGACCCCCGAAGTTGGGGATCGAGGCCGGGTCGATGCTCACCGTGTACTTCCCTTCGTGCGGATACCGCCATCCTCCCCCATCGCGCCCACCCCGTGTCCAGCCCCGTCACCGGCGATCCGCTCCGGGCGGACACGAGGGGGCGGGCGCCCCTTACAGGGCGCGGCCGACCAGCAGGTCCTCGCCGGACACGTCGACCCGTACGGTGTCGCCGTCCCTGATCTCGCCGGAGAGGATCTCCTTGGCGAGGCGGTCGCCGACCGCCGTCTGGATCAGGCGGCGCAGCGGGCGGGCGCCGTACGCCGGGTCGTTGCCCTTGTCCGCCAGCCAGGCCAGCGCCGCGGGGGTGACGTCCAGGGCGAGCCGGCGGTCGGCGAGGCGCTTGGCCAGCCGGGCGATCTGGAGCTCGGCGATGTGGGCGAGCTCGTCGCGGGTCAGCGCGGAGAAGACCACCAGGTCGTCCAGGCGGTTGAGGAACTCCGGCTTGAAGCTCGCCCTGACCACCTCCAGGACCTGTTCCTTCTTCTCGTGCGCGCTGGTCAGCGGGTCCACCAGGAACTGGCTGCCGAGGTTGGAGGTGAGGATCAGGATGGTGTTGCGGAAATCCACCGTCCGGCCCTGGCCGTCGGTGAGGCGGCCGTCGTCGAGGACCTGGAGCAGGATGTCGAAGACCTCGGGGTGGGCCTTCTCGACCTCGTCCAGCAGCACCACGCTGTACGGGCGGCGGCGGACGGCCTCGGTGAGCTGGCCGCCCTCCTCGTAGCCGACGTAGCCGGGCGGGGCGCCGACCAGGCGGGCCACGCTGTGCTTCTCGCCGTACTCCGACATGTCGATGCGGACCATGGCCCGCTCGTCGTCGAAGAGGAAGTCCGCGAGGGCCTTGGCCAGCTCCGTCTTGCCCACGCCGGTCGGGCCGAGGAAGAGGAACGAGCCGGTCGGCCGGTCCGGGTCGGCGATGCCGGCGCGGGTGCGGCGCACGGCGTCCGCGACCGCCCCTACGGCCTCGGTCTGCCCGATCAGGCGGCGGCCCAGCTCCTCCTCCATGCGCAGCAGCTTCTGGGTCTCCCCTTCGAGGAGGCGGCCCGCCGGGATGCCGGTCCAGGCGCCGACGACGTCGGCGATGTCGTCGGGGCCGACCTCGTCCTTGACCATCGAGTCCTTGGCGGCGGCCCCGGCCTTGGAGGCCTCCGCCTCCGCCTCGGTGGCCTCGGCCAGCTCGCGCTCCAGCTGCGGGATCTCGCCGTAGAGCAGCTTGGAGGCGGTGTCGAAGTCGCCGTCGCGCTGGGCGCGCTCGGCCTGGCCGCGCAGGTCGTCCAGGCGTTCCTTCAGCTCGCCGACGCGGTTGAGGGACTGCTTCTCCTTCTCCCAGCGGGCGGTGAGGCCGCGCAGCTCCTCCTCCCGGTCGGCGAGGTCCTTGCGGATCTTGTCGAGGCGTTCGCGGGAGGCCGGGTCGGACTCGTTGTTCAGGGCCAGCTCCTCCATCCGCAGCCGGTCGACGGAGCGCTGGAGCTCGTCGATCTCCACGGGTGAGGAGTCGATCTCCATGCGGAGCCGGGAGGCGGCCTCGTCGACGAGGTCGATGGCCTTGTCGGGCAGGAAGCGGGAGGTGATGTAGCGGTCGGAGAGGGTGGCGGCGGCGACGAGGGCGCTGTCGTTGATGACGACCTTGTGATGGGCCTCGTAACGGCCCTTGAGCCCGCGCAGGATCGCGATGGTGTCCTCGACGGTGGGCTCGGCGACCAGCACCTGCTGGAAGCGGCGCTCGAGCGCCGGGTCCTTCTCGATGCGCTCGCGGTACTCGTCCAGGGTGGTCGCGCCGACCATGCGCAGCTCGCCGCGGGCCAGCATGGGCTTGAGCATGTTGCCCGCGTCCATGGCGGAGTCGCCGCCGGCTCCGGCGCCGACGACGGTGTGGAGCTCGTCGATGAAGGTGATGATCTGGCCCTCGCTCGACTTGATCTCCGCGAGGACGGTCTTGAGCCGCTCCTCGAACTCGCCGCGGTACTTGGCGCCGGCCACCATCGCGCCGAGGTCGAGGGAGACGAGCCGCTTGCCCTTGAGGGACTCGGGGACGTCGCCCTTGACGATGCGCTGGGCCAGGCCCTCGACCACGGCGGTCTTGCCGACGCCGGGCTCGCCGATGAGCACCGGGTTGTTCTTGGTGCGGCGGGAGAGGACCTGGACGACGCGCCGGATCTCGTGGTCGCGGCCGATGACGGGGTCGAGCTTGCCCTCGCGGGCGGCGGCCGTGAAGTCGGTGCCGAACTTCTCCAGGGCCTTGTACTGGCCCTCCGGGTCGGGGGTGGTCACGCGCCGTCCTCCTCGTGCGTTCTGGAAGGCGTCCAGCAGTTTCCCGGCGGTCGCGCCCTGGTCGGAAAGGACCTCACCGGCCGCTCCGCCCTTGGCGGCGACGGCGATGAGGAGGTGTTCGGTGGAGAGGTACTCGTCACCGAGCCGCCCGGCCTGCGAGTCGGCCTCGGCGAGTACGGCGAGCAGGTCGCGGCTGGGCTGCGGGGGCGCGACGGTGGATCCGGTGACGCTGGGCAGGGCGGCCAGCAGCCGCTCCGCTCCGGTGCGCACGGCCGCCTGGTCGGCCTCGGTGGCGACCAGCAGGTCGGTGACGTTCTCGTTGTCCTCGCCGGCGAGCAGGGCCAGCAGCAGGTGCGCGGGGGTCAGGTCCGCGTGGCCGTCCTTGACGGCCCTGCTCGTGGCCGCGTTCAGGGCGTCGCGGCTCTTGTTGGTCAGCTCGGCGTCCACTGGGGGTTCTCCTCTCCGGCGGGGGTCCGTGGCTCGGGGCGCGCACGTCGCGGTGCACGACTCTGACAGGTTCAGCGTCCGTAAAGTTGAGTCTATTCCACTCAAGGACGTTCTCACGCAGGATCCGGCGGTTCGCGGGCGTACGCTTCGGCCCATGCCCCATGACGTACTCAACCCGACGCCCGAGTACCTCGCCTTCTGGCGGGAGCGGCACGTCTGCACCCTGACCACCCCGCGCCCGGACGGCACCCCGCACGTGGTGCCCGTGGGCGTGACCTACGACCCCGAGGCGGGGCTGGCACGGGTGATCAGCAACAAGCACAGCAAGAAGGTCCGCAACGTCCTGGCGGCGCCCGGCGGCGGCGCCCGGGCGGCGGTCTGCCAGATGGAGGGCAGGCGCTGGGCCACCCTGGAGGGGCGCGCGGTGATCCGTACGGACGAGGCGTCGGTCGCCGAGGCCGTGGCGCGCTACGCGGAGCGGTACGGGCGGACGCCCTCGCCCAACCCGGACCGGGTGGTCCTGGAGATCGCCCTGGACCGGGCGATGGGCCGGGCCTGACCCCGCGGGGCCTCCTCCGGCCGTCCTCGAGCGTTCCCCGGCCGGTCCCCGGCCGATTGTCCGGTTCGACCACTGGACGCGGACATCACAACGGCGCCATCGTGGTCAGGTCCACGATGGCGCCGTTGTGTGGGGGTAGCGCCTGGAGCGATTTGCAACGACGGGGGAATCGCCTCAGGCACTGCGGGGGGTGGCGGTGGTGATATCGGGTTCGAAGAGCTGGTGGTCCCGCTGGTCGAGGTTGACGAAGACCATGCCGTACCGCACTTCGCAGCGGACGGGCTGCGGTGCGCCCCGGGGGCGGCGCAGGCAGCGGTAGGCACGGACGTCCTCGTCCTCCTCGCGGACGACGACGATCGGCTGGCCGAAAAGGGTGACCATCAGCGAGTCGCCGGCGTAGGGGATCGCCGTGGCGAGGTCGATGAACTGCCACCCGGAGCGGTAGGCGGAGGCCATTTCGCGCCGGAAGTCGCGGTCGTCGGGGGTCATCAGGAGACCTTCGCAGGGGCCGTGTCCCAGCCGAGGTCCGCAGGACCCGAGTTCCAGCCGAGATCGGTCTTGCCCGTGGATTCGACGTGCGCAGCGGCACCCGCCTGAGCACTTCCCGCGTCGCCCCCGTTGCCGGCGACGACTGCCCCAATGACCGCAACGACGGAGAAAACAACGGCAAGCGCCGAGCGAAGCATTCTCTTATACATGGTCGGCTTCGTCCTCACTTGATGGAATCCTCTCCCCCGCACTGACAGACGATGGCTCATTCAGGCACGTCAGTGCCACAGGGACGATGCATCATGTTCTTACATGTTCAGGACCCTGGGGGGTGGAGATTTGGCAAGAAGCGAGGCAAACCCGACACATCCCCACCCCGTCACGGCGATGTGCGCCGAGGGCGCCCGACTGTACGCGGCCGCCCTGAGCACCGGCCGCGTCGCCCGCGGTGAGGTCCAGAACGCCCCCTGCCTGCTCGAATTCGCTCTTCTGCGACCCGACCCGGATGACGCCAACCAGTTGCGCGCGGTTCCCCCGTCCGTCGCCCTGGCCCAACGGCTCCACCCGATCGAACGTGAGATCCAGGACCGCAGGCGCACCGCCGTAGATCTCACCGATGCATTCGAGCCGTTCCTCACCATCAGCGCCCAGAGCCCCGCCAACACCCACGCCATCACGGTGCTGGAGGGAATCGACCAGATCAACGCCGCCCTCGACCTCGCCACCGCCGAGTGCCACACGGAGGCCCTGACCGTCCAGCCCGGCGGCGCACGGCCGACGTTCATCCTCAGCGAGGCCCTGGAGCGCGCCACGCCGCTGATCGACCGCGGGGTGAGCATCCGCACGCTCTACCAGCACACGGTCCGGCACAGCCAGGGGACGCTCGCCTACGTCGACCGGATCTCCACGGGGAAGGTGGAGATCCGCACGCTCGAGGAACTGATAGAGCGTCTCATGATCTTCGACCGCACGGTGGCCTTCATCCCCGCCAGCGACGACCGGCGCGTGGCCCTGGAGCTGCGGCACCCCGGGCTGGTGGACTACCTCATCAAGGTCTTCGAGCAACTGTGGCGCAGGGCGGTGCCGTTGGGCGACGAGGTCACCTACACCCACCACCCGGACGGCATCTCCGGAGTACAGCGCTCCATCGCCCAGCTGCTCATCGAGGGGCACGTGGACGAGGCGATCGCCCGCCGGCTGGGCATGAACGTGCGCACCTGCCGCGCGCACATCGCGAAGCTGGCCGCCGCCCTCGGCAGCGGCAGCAGGGCCCAGCTCGGCTACCTCATCGCCCAGTCCGGGATCCTGCACAGCACGGGCCCGGCGGAGCTCCACGAGGGCTGACAGGGGCCCGCAGCGGCCTCCAGGAGGCCCCCGGACGCACGGAAGGCCCCGTCGGTCCGCTCCCGGAGGGGGAGGGGCCGTACGGGGCCTTCAGGGCGCGTCCAGCGATACGCGGGCGGTGGGCGTCAGTCGCCGGGGCGCTTGGTGGGGCGCCAGACGACCAGCGCGTTGCCCGGCACCGGCGGCTGGTACGGGACCAGGTCGCGGCGGTACGAGGCGTGCACCTGCGCCTCGCGGGCCCGGAGCGCGGCGGCCGCACCGTCCACGGCCGTGGACAGCTCCGCGACGCGCTGCTGGAGCGCGGCCACCTGGTTCTCCAGTTCGATGATCCGCTTGATCCCCGCCAGGTTGATGCCCTCGTCCTGGGACAGCTGCTGCACCGTGCGGAGCAGTTCGATGTCCCTGGCCGAATAGCGACGGCCGCGGCCGGCCGTACGGTCCGGGGAGACCAGGCCGAGGCGGTCGTACTGGCGGAGGGTCTGCGGATGCAGTCCGGAGAGCTGGGCGGCCACCGAGATCACGTAGACCGGGGTCTCGTCGGTCAGCTGGTACGCCCCCTCGCCGAAGCGGGGCTGTCGTCGGCGGCCGTCCATGTCATGCTCCCTTCGCGGACTCGAACAGGAGGGCGCGCGGGTCCTCCGACCCGGTCGCGTCCCGGTACATCTCCAGAGCCTCCCGGGCCTTGTCCGAGAGCTCCGCCGGAACCGCGACCTCCACCGTGACCAGCAGGTCGCCGCGGGTGCCGTCCTTGCGGACCGCGCCCTTGCCGCGGGCCCGCATGGTGCGGCCGCCGGGGGTGCCCGGGGGGAGCTTCAGGGTGACCGGGGGCCCGCCGAGGGTGGGCACCTTGATCTCGGCGCCCAGGGCGGCCTCCGCGAAGGTCACCGGGACCGTCACCGTGAGGTTGTCGCCCTTGCGGCCGAACACCGGGTGGGTGCCGACGTGGACCACCACGTACAGGTCGCCCGCCGGGCCGCCGCGCTCGCCCGGGGTCCCCTTGCCGCGCAGCCGGATCCGCTGGCCGTCGGAGACGCCCGCCGGGATCCGGACCTGCATGGTGCGCGAGCTGCGGGCGCGCCCGCTGCCCTTGCACACCTCGCAGGGGTTCTCCGCGATCAGGCCGCGGCCCTTGCAGTCCGCGCAGGGGTCGGTCAGCGAGAAGCCGCCGCCGCTGCCCCGGGACACCTGGCCGGTGCCGACGCAGGTCGGGCACACCCGGGGGGTGCCGTTCTTGTCGCCGGTGCCCGAACAGGCCTTGCAGGGGGCCTGCGAGGACATCCGCAGCGGGACGGTCGCGCCGTCCACGGCCTCCGTGAAGGAGAGCGTGACCTCCGACTCGACGTCCTGGCCGCGGCGCGGCTGGGTACGGGTGCCCGCACCGGCGCCGGCGCCGCGGTTGAACAGTCCGCCGAAGACGTCGCCCAGGCCGCCGCCGAAGCCGCCCGGACCGCCGGCCTGGGTGCCGCCGAACAGGTCGCCCAGGTCGAAGTTGAACGAGCCGCCACCGCCGCCCGGGCCGGGGCGGAAACCGCCGTTGCCGAACAGCGCGCGGGCCTCGTCGTACTCCTTGCGCCGCTTGGCGTCACCGAGGACGTCGGCCGCCTCGGAGATCTCCTTGAAGCGCTCCTCCGCCGAGGCGTCGCCCTTGTTGGCGTCCGGGTGGAACTCGCGGGCGAGCTTCCGGTACGCCTTCTTGATCTCGGCCTCGGTGGCGTCCTTCGGGACACCGAGGACCTTGTAGTAGTCCTTCTCGACGAAGTCCTTGGTGCTCATCCCCGGTGTCCCTCCTCTCGGATCCCTACATGGTGTGCGTCAGCCCTGGTCGGGGGCATCCGTGTCCTTGTCGGACGGCGTGTCGCCGTCGCCGGACTCGGACGCGGCGGCGGGCGCCGCGCCCGGCTGGGGCTCGGCCACCGCGACCCGCGCGGGGCGGATCGTGCGCTCGCCGATGCGGTACCCCGGCTGCAGGATCGCCACGCAGGTCGTCTCGGTGACGTCCGGCGCGTACGAGTGCATCAGGGCCTCGTGGATCGTCGGGTCGAAGGGCTCGCCCTCCTTGCCGAACTGCTGCAGCCCCATCTTGGCGGCGGCCGTCTCCAGCGATTCGGCCACCGACTTGAAGCCGCCGACCAGCTCGCCGTGCTCCCGCGCCCGGCCGATGTCGTCCAGGGTCGGGAGGAGCTCCGTCAGCAGGGACGCGACCGCGATCTCCTTGACGGCGACCCGGTCCCGCTCCACGCGGCGGCGGTAGTTCTGGTACTCGGCCTGGAGCCGCTGGAGGTCCGCGGTGCGCTCGCCGAGCGCGGTACGGGCCTGGTCCAGCTGGGCCACCAGGGCCACGTCCTGAGCTGCGTCCCCGGCCGGGGCCGCCGCCTCCTCCTTCGCGGAGTCGGCGGCCTTCGGCTCGGCGTCGTCGGTGCCTGCGCCGGCGGGGACTTCAGGCTTCTCGTCGAAACCCGGGGTCTCCTCCGACATCAGGCAGCGCCGCCCTTCGGCTTCTCGTCGTCGACGATCTCGGCGTCGACGACGTCGTCGTCGGCCTTGGCCTGGCCCGCGTCGTCCGCGCCGCCGGCGGCCTGAGCGGCCTGGGCGTCGGCGTAGATGGCCTGGCCGAGCTTCTGGCTGACCGCGGCGAGCTTCTCCGTCGCGGTGCGGATCTCGGCGGTGTCCTCGCCCTTGAGCTTGTCCTTCAGCTCGGTGACGGCCGTCTCGACCTCGGTCTTGACGTCGGCCGGGACCTTCTCCGCGTTGTCCGCGAGGAACTTCTCCGTCTGGTAGACGAGCTGCTCGCCCTGGTTGCGCGACTCGGCGGCCTCGCGGCGGCGGTGGTCCTCCTCCGCGTACTGCTCGGCCTCCTGGCGCATCCGGTCGACCTCGTCCTTGCCGAGCGAAGAGCCGCCCGTGACGGTCATCTTCTGCTCCTTGCCCGTGCCGAGGTCCTTCGCGGTCACGTGCATGATGCCGTTGGCGTCGATGTCGAAGGAGACCTCGATCTGCGGGACGCCGCGCGGGGCCGGCGGCAGGCCCGTCAGCTCGAACATGCCGAGCTTCTTGTTGTACGCCGCGATCTCGCGCTCGCCCTGGTAGACCTGGATCTGCACGGACGGCTGGTTGTCCTCGGCCGTCGTGAAGATCTCCGACCGCTTGGTCGGGATGGTCGTGTTGCGCTCGATGAGCTTGGTCATGATGCCGCCCTTGGTCTCGATGCCGAGGGACAGCGGGGTCACGTCGAGGAGCAGGACGTCCTTGACCTCACCCTTGAGCACACCGGCCTGGAGGGTGGCGCCGATGGCGACGACCTCGTCCGGGTTGACGCCCTTGTTGGCGTCCTGACCGCCGGTGAGCTCCTTGACGAGCTCGGCGACGGCCGGCATGCGGGTGGAGCCGCCGACCAGGACCACGTGGTCGATCTCGGACAGGTTGATGCCCGCGTCCTTGATGACGTTGTGGAACGGGGTCTTGCAGCGGTCGAGCAGGTCCGCGGTGAGCTGCTGGAACTGCGAGCGCGTGAGCTTCTCGTCCAGGTGCAGCGGGCCCTCGGCGGAGGCCGTGATGTACGGCAGGTTGATCGAGGTCTCCGTGGAGGAGGACAGCTCGATCTTCGCCTTCTCGGCGGCCTCGCGCAGGCGCTGGAGCGCCATCTTGTCCTTGGACAGGTCGACGCCGTGGCCGTTCTGGAACTGCTTCACCAGGTAGTCGACGACGCGCTGGTCCCAGTCGTCGCCACCGAGGTGGTTGTCACCGTTGGTGGCCTTGACCTCGACGACACCGTCGCCGATCTCCAGGAGGGACACGTCGAAGGTGCCGCCACCGAGGTCGAAGACGAGGATGGTCTGGTCGTCCTTGTCGAGACCGTAGGCCAGGGCGGCGGCCGTCGGCTCGTTGACGATGCGCAGGACGTTCAGACCGGCGATCTCGCCGGCCTCCTTCGTCGCCTGGCGCTCGGAGTCGTTGAAGTAGGCCGGGACGGTGATGACCGCGTCCGTGACCTTCTCGCCCAGGTACGCCTCGGCGTCGCGCTTCAGCTTCTGCAGGATGAAGGCGCTCATCTGCTGCGGGTTGAAGTCCTTGCCATCCAGGTTGATCTTCCAGTCAGTGCCCATGTGGCGCTTGACGGAGCGGATGGTCCGGTCCACGTTCGTGACCGCCTGGCGCTTGGCCACCTCGCCGACGAGGACCTCGCCGTTCTTGGCGAAGGCGACGACGGACGGCGTGGTCCTGGCACCCTCGGCGTTGGTGATGACGGTGGGCTCTCCGCCTTCGAGAACGCTGACGACGGAGTTAGTGGTGCCCAGGTCGATGCCGACCGCACGTGCCATTTCGATTCCTCCAGCTGACTTGAGTGGAACAGACTCAAGAGTGCCGTAACGCTGCGCTCGCGTCAACAGAGGTGAGCCCAGGGGGCTCAACCTTTAGGCTGCGCTTACGCTCAGGGCGGTCTCACGGGGCCGTACGCGACCTGCGGTCCACCCGCTCCGGGCACGGCCGCACCCCGGCCGCGCTGGCCGCGGACCTGCGCGTGACCGGCACCCGAACGGGTTCCGGCGGCATCCGCCGCCGCGCGGCGCGCCCGGAGGGCGGCCGGGCTTCCGGCAGCGTGCCTGCCATGCCCCTCTCCCTCCCCCTACCCGCCCGGCTGCGGCCGACCCCGCCGCGGATCCGGGTGCGCCGGCCGGCCAGGCCGCCGGCCAAGCGGGTCTTCGACCTCGTCGGCGCGCTGATCCTGCTCGGGGTGTGCGCCGTCCCGCTCGCGCTGGCCGCCGCCCTGCTGTACGGGGCCCTGCGCGCGCGGGTCCTCGTACGCGACCCCGCGCTCGGGCTCGGCGGCCGGCCGTTCGGCGCGTGGCGGCTGCGCACCGAGGGCGCGGGGCGGGCCGGGGCGCTGGTGCGGCGGTGCGCGCTGGAGGGGCTGCCGCAGCTGCTCAATGTGGTGCGGGGCGAGATGTCGCTGGTCGGGCCGCGGCCGCAGGACCGCACGGAGCATCCCGAACGGCTGCTCGTACGTCCGGGAATGACCGGATTGTGGCAGGTCAGCGAGCGTTCGGACCTCCCCTGGGAGGAGATGGCCCTGCTCGACCGGCACTATGTGGAGAGCCATTGGCTGGGGATGGATCTCGCGATCCTGGCGCAGACCCCTCGGGCGGCCTACCGACAGAGGCATGCCTGAGCGACACAGATCACCGCACGCTCACCTACAGTGCGGCGTGGGAACTGGGTAACCTCAACCCTTGACTCAATAAGTTACCGCTTAGTAAGTACCGCCCGAGGAGCCCTCCCATGCAACTCGCCGCGATCATCGTGTCGCTGGTCATCACGGTGGTAGCCGTCGCGCTGTTCGGCCGTGCCATCGCGCAGATCTACCGCTTCGTGCGCCTCGGCCAGCCAGTGCCCGCGGGCACGCGCACCGGCGACCCCACTCAGCGCACCATCACGCTGGTCAAGGAGTTCCTCGGCCACACCCGCATGAACCGATGGGGCATCGTCGGGTTCGCGCACTGGTTCGTGGCGGTGGGCTTCTTCTCCCTGCTGCTGACCATCGTCAACGCCTTCGGCCAGCTCTTCCAGGCCGACTGGCTGATCCCGTTCATCGGCGACTGGCTGCCGTACGAGGTCTTCACCGAGTTCCTCGGCCTGATGACCGTGCTCGGCATCGTGACCCTGATCGTCATCCGGCAGCTCAGCCGGCCGGGCAGGGCCGGACGCAAGTCCCGTTTCACGGGCTCCAAGACGGGCCAGGCGTACTTCGTCGAGGCCGTCATCCTGATCGTCGGCGTCTGCATCATGACGCTGCGCGCGCTGGAGGGGGCCCAGCACGGCGTCGACGGCTGGGAGCCCGGCTTCTTCGCGTCGTACCCGCTGATCGCCGCCTTCGACGGGCTGAGCCTGAGCACGCTCCAGCACCTCACCTACTTCTTCGCGGCGCTCAAGATCGTCACGTCCTTCACCTGGATGATCACGGTCTCGCTCAACACCAACATGGGTGTCGCCTGGCACCGCTTCCTCGGCTTCCCGAACATCTGGTTCAAGCGCAACGCGGACGGCTCCACCGCCCTCGGTGCCCTCCAGCCGATGACCAGCGGCGGCAAGGAGATCGACTTCGAGGAGCCGGGCGAGGACGACGTCTTCGGCGTCTCCCAGGTCGAGCAGTTCTCCTGGAAGGGCATCCTCGACTTCTCCACCTGCACCGAGTGCGGCCGCTGCCAGTCGCAGTGCCCCGCCTGGAACACCGGCAAGCCGCTGTCGCCGAAGCTCCTGATCATGTCGCTGCGCGACCACGCGCACGCGAAGGCCCCGTACCTGCTCGCGGGCGGCGGCAAGACGATGGAGGGCGACGAGAAGGCCACGGCGGAGCAGCTCAAGGACGTCCCGGCGGCGGCCCTCGCGGAGGCGGAGCGCCCGCTGATCGGCACCGCCGAGGAGAACGGCGTCATCGACCCGGACGTGCTGTGGTCCTGCACGACCTGCGGTGCGTGCGTGGAGCAGTGCCCGGTCGACATCGAGCACATCGACCACATCGTCGACATGCGGCGCTACCAGGTGATGATCGAGAGCGCGTTCCCGTCGGAGGCGGGCACGATGCTCAAGAACCTGGAGAAGAAGGGCAACCCCTGGGGCCTGGCCAAGAAGCAGCGCGTGGAGTGGACGAAGGAGGTCGACTTCGAGGTCCCGATCATCGGGAAGGACGCGGAGGACCTCTCGGAGTTCGACTACCTGTACTGGGTCGGCTGCGCGGGCGCCCTGGAGGACCGGGCGAAGAAGACCACGAAGGCCTTCGCGGAGCTGCTGAACATCGCGGGCGTCAAGTTCGCGATCATGGGCGGCGACGAGAAGTGCACCGGTGACTCGCCGCGCCGCCTGGGCAACGAGCCGCTGTTCCAGCAGCTGGCCCAGGAGAACGTGGCCATGCTGAACATGGCCTTCGGCGAGGACGACGAGGACGAGTCGACGCGCAAGCCCAAGTCGGCGAAGCGCATCGTCTCCACCTGCCCGCACTGCTTCAACACCATCGCGAACGAGTACCCGCAGCTCGGCGGCGAGTACGAGGTCATCCACCACACGCAGCTGCTCCAGCACCTGATCGACGAGGGCCGGCTGACGCCGGTGACGCCGGTCGACGGCCTGATCACGTACCACGACCCGTGCTACCTGGGCCGCCACAACAAGGTCTACACGCCGCCGCGCGAGATCATGTCCGCGGTGCCGGGGCTGCGGCAGCAGGAGATGCACCGCCACAAGGAGCGGGGCTTCTGCTGTGGCGCCGGTGGTGCGCGGATGTGGATGGAGGAGCGCATCGGCAAGCGCATCAACAACGAGCGCGTGGACGAGGCGCTGTCCCTCAACCCGGACATCGTCTCCACGGCCTGCCCCTTCTGCCTCGTCATGCTGACGGACTCGGTGAACGGCAAGAAGAACGACGGCCAGGCGAAGGAGTCCGTCCAGGTCGTGGACGTGGCGCAGCTGCTGCTGGAGTCGGTGAAGGCCCCGGAGCCGACGGAGGAAGAACTGGCGGCCCTGGCGGCAGCCGAAGCCGAAGCCGCTGCCGCTGAGGAGGCGGCTGCGGCTGCCGCTGCCGCTGAGGAGGCCGAGGCCAAGGCCGCTGCGGAGGCGAAGGCCGCTGCCGCTGCCGCTGAGGAGGCGGCTGCGAAGGCCGCTGCGGAGGCCGAGGCCGACGCCAAGGCCGAAGCAGAGGCCGCGACGAAGCCCGAGGCGCCTGCTGCGAAGCCGGAGCCCGAGGCCAAGGCGGAAGCCGAGACGCCTGCGGCGGAGCCCAAGGGCGACACCGAGGCCCAGGTCGAGGCGAAGCCGGAAGCCGACGCCGAGGCGAAGGCTGAGGTAAAGCCGGAGGCTGCGGCCGCCACGAAGCCCGAAGCCCCTGCGGCGAAGCCGGAGCCCGAGGCACCCGCGGCGGAGCCCAAGGCGGAAGCCGCGGCGCCTGCGGCGGAGCCCAACGGCAACGCCAAGGCCCAGCCCGAGGCAGAGGCTCAGGCGAAGCCGGAAGCCGACGCCAAGGCGGAAGCCGATGCACCCGCGGCCGAGCCCAAGGCCGAAGCCGAAGTTACGGCGAAGCCGGACGCTGCCATCAAGGCGGAAGCCGAGGCACCTGCGGTGGAGCCCAAGGGCGGCGCCAAGGCCCAGCCCGAGGCTGAGGCGAAGCCGGAAACCGAAGCCAAGGCGGAAGCCGAGGCAGCTGCGGTGGAGCCCAAGGCCGACACCAAGGCGGAAGCCGAGGCTACGGCGAAGCCTGACGCTGCGGCCAAGGCGGAAGCCGCGGCACCCGCGGCCGAGCCCGAGGCGGAGGCTGCTCCGGCCGACGGTAAGGGCGAGGCGAAGCCCGAGGGTGCCAAGTAGCACCAGCGCGCTGAACAGGAACGGCCGGTCCCCTTCAGGGGGCCGGCCGTTCCCGTCTGTCGGGGTCCGGGGCGGAGCCCCGGGGAACGGTGGAAGGGCGGGTAGGGGACGGCCCCGCGCAGCGGCCCCCACGCCGACGAACGCTCCGGTTCTCCCGGCCGACCCTGCCGAGCACCCCCCGCAGGCCCGCCCCCGCCCCCGGCACGGACCCGCGGGCCAGATACGTACGCATCGCGGCAGCCACACAAGCGGAAGACCACACACCGCCCACAACCACCCCCACCGCACGCCTCCGGGTCCCCCTAGGGGATGTCACAGGTCAGCCGCAAAGGGGGCCTCTTCCGGTGGCCCGGCCACGGCGGCCCGGCGGAGCAGGTACTTTCGATCACGTGGCTGGATTCAGGATCGGACGCGGCAGGGACGACAACCACCCTCCGCAGCAACCCCCGCACACCCCGCGGCAGCAGCCGTACGGTCAGCAGCAAGCGCCGCAGGCACCGTACGGCCATCAGCCCTACCCGCCCTCCGGCCCGCCGCCGCAGCAGCAGTGGCCGCAGCAGGGTTCGGCCGGGGACCACGGCGAGCCGGAGTACTTCGACCCGTACGGCCAGCCAGGCCAGCAGGGCCACCAGGGCCGGCACGCCCACCCGCAGCCCCACCCCCAGCCGCAGCCGCCGCAGACCCCGTACGCACCCCCGCACGGGGCCTCGTACGCGAACGACCCCGGCTACACCCAGGCCTTCTCGGTCGGCGAGGACCCGTACGGCCAGGGCGCGACCTACCAGGCGGGCGCGGCCTCCGCGGCCCCCTCCGGGCCGCGGCTGCACTGGAAGGACCTGCTGCGCGGCATCGTGCTGCGCCCCGGGCCGACCTTCCTGCAGATGCGCGACTACGCGGTCTGGGGTCCGGCGCTCACCGTGACCTTCGTCTACGGCATGCTCGCGGTCTTCGGCTTCGACAAGGCCCGCGAGGACGCCATCAAGGCGACCCTCACCCAGGTCATCCCGATCGTCCTCAGCGCCGGCGTGGCCTTCGTCATCTGCGGCCTGATCCTCGGCGCGGTCACGCACACCCTGGCCCGCCAGCTCGGCGGCGACGGCGCGTGGCAGCCGACCGTGGGCCTGTCGATGCTGGTCATGTCCGTCACGGACGCCCCGCGCCTGCTGGTGGCGGTGTTCCTGGGCGGCGACAACATCGTCGTGCAGGTCCTCGGGTGGGTGACCTGGCTGGCGGCCGGCGCGCTCTTCACCGCGATGGTCGGCAAGTCGCACGACCTGCCCTGGCAGAAGGCGCTGGGCGCGTCCGCGATCCAGCTGGTCGCCCTGCTCTCGATGATCAAGCTGGGCACGCTGTAGCCCACGCACGCGCACACGCACGAAGGGCCCGCCGCGCGGATACGCGGCGGGCCCTTCCCCGTGTCACGGTCGAGCAGGTCAGGCGTCCAGGACCTGGCCCTGGCGCTTCACCACGGGCGGCTGGACGGACCAGGGGAACTCGATCCAGTCGTCGGTGCGCTTCCACACGTACTCGCACTGCACGAGCGAGTGGGACTTCTCGTAGATGACGGCGGAGCGCACTTCGGCGACGTGGCCGAGGCAGAAGTCGTGCACCAGCTTCAGCGTCTTGCCGGTGTCGGCGACGTCGTCGGCGATCAGGACCTTCTTGTTCGTGAAGTCGATCGCCTCGGGCACGGGCGCCAGCATGACCGGCATCTCCAGCGTGGTGCCCACACCGGTGTAGAACTCCACGTTCACCAGGTGGATGTTCTTGCAGTCGAGCGCGTACGCCAGACCGCCGGCGACGAACACCCCGCCCCGGGCGATGCTCAGGATGATGTCGGGCTCGTAGCCGTCGTCGGCGATGGTCTGCGCCAGCTCGCGGACGGCGCGGCCGAACCCCTCGTAGGTCAGGTTCTCGCGTACTTCGCTCATGCCTCGTGCCTCACCTGGGTGCGGTGGAAGTTCTGGAAGGAGCGCGAGGCGGTCGGCCCGCGCTGCCCCTGGTACCTGGAGCCGTACCGCTCGCTGCCGTACGGGAACTCCGCGGGCGAGCTGAGGCGGAACATGCACAGCTGCCCGATCTTCATGCCCGGCCAGAGCTTGATCGGAAGGGTGGCCAGGTTCGACAGCTCCAGGGTCACGTGGCCCGAGAACCCGGGGTCGATGAACCCCGCGGTCGAATGCGTCACCAGACCCAGGCGGCCCAGGCTGGACTTCCCCTCCAGTCTGGAGGCGATGTCGTCGGGCAGCGAGATGACCTCGTACGTCGAGGCGAGCACGAACTCGCCCGGATGCAGGATGAAGGCCTCGTCCCCCTCGGGCTCGACCAGGCGGGTCAGGTCGGCCTGCTCGATGGCGGGGTCGATGTGCGCGTAGCGGTGGTTCTCGAAGACCCGGAAGAACCGGTCGAGACGTACATCGATGCTGGAGGGCTGCACCATCGACTCGTCGAAGGGGTCAATGCGAACCCGTCCGCTGTCGATCTCGGCCCGGATGTCTTTGTCGGAGAGAAGCACGTCCCGAGGATACGCAGAGCGCGCGGGCCACCCCCAATCGGAGCGGCGCCCGCGCGCCCGGTCCCGCCCGCTACCGCTTGACGCCGCCGCCCACGGGCACGGCGTGCCTCAGCCGAGCGCACCGCGGGCACCGCAACAGCCGCCCGGGCCCGATCCGGCCGGCACCGAGGTGCTGCAACGGGAACGAAGCGGTGTTGAAAACATGCCCTTCGGCACAACGGACGACTGTGTGCTCCATCGAGTCCCTTTCCCCAACGAGCCGTACTGCGATGAATCGCCACATTAGGGGATGATCGGGACCCACTCCAGCCGCCGCTCCGCGCCCCCACGGTACGCCCCAACTCCCGCCCCCACGAACCCTCCTGCGCCCGGGAACGAGCACGACCCCGCGGGGGAGAATTCACCGGGGGTCGATCATGGGGTACAGTGTGCAACGGTAAGGATCCAGGCAACTGGACCACCTTGCGGATGTAGTTTAATGGTAGAACATGAGCTTCCCAAGCTTATAGCGCGGGTTCGATTCCCGTCATCCGCTCCATGACAAAGCCCCAGGTCAGCGACCTGGGGCTTTTGTGTTGCCCGAGCACCGGGTTCCTGACGGCCGTCGACATGATCTGAATCTTGATCACTGGCCGTGCGCCCCTGTCGGCCGGTATTTTCGTGCGGCCGAGGACATCTCCGGAAACCACCTGGTCGGTGGCCTCGGGCAGTGCATCAGGGGGCGGAATCAAACGTGAAGGATCTTGTCGGGGGCGACCGCGAGCCCGAGACGGCGGTCCGGCTGGAGGAGCACCGGGCAGAACTGACCGGGTATTGCTACCGGATGCTCGGCTCGTACGCCGAGGCCGAGGACGCCGTGCAGGAGACGATGGTCCGGGCCTGGCGGAACGTCGAGCGGTTCGAGGGACGTTCGTCGTTGCGGACGTGGGTCTACCGCATCGCCACCAACGTGTGCCTGGACGCCCTGGCAGCGGCCAGGCGGCGGGCTCTGCCGATGGACCTCGCGGAGCCGTCACCCGGGGCCGCGCTCCCGGGTGCCCCGGAGGACGCCGCCGTGTGGGTCGGGCCCTGTCCAGGAGGGGACCCCGAGGCAACCGTGGCAGCGGGCGAATCCGTACGGCTGGCGTTCGTCGCAGCACTCCAACACCTGCCGCCCAAGCAGCGGGCCACGCTGATCCTCCGGGACGTGCTGGCCTTCTCGGCCCGCGAGGTGGCCGAGCTGCACAGCTCGACCGTCGCCTCGGTCAACAGCGCTCTGCAGCGGGCCCGAGCCACACTCGCCGCACACCGTGGCCCCGTCGACGACACCCGGCCCCCCGACGCCGTCCGCCGGATGCTGGCCGAGCGGTACGCGACGGCCTTCTCCCGCTACGACATGGAGGAGCTGAACATGCTGCTCCACGTCGACGCCACCCTGTGCCTGCCCCCGTACGCGAAGTGGATGCGCGGCGTCCCCGACATCCAGGCGTGGCTGACCGGACCCGCCGTCGGCTGCCGCGGCTCCCGTCTGATCCCGACCACGGCGAACGGCACCCCCGCCTTCGGCCAGTACCGTCCGAGCTCAGACGGAACGGGTTACGAACCCTGGGCACTCCAGATCATCGAATTCTCCGGCGACCGCATCACCGGCATCAACGCCTTCCGCGACACCGAGCGCTTGTTCCCCCTCTTCGGCCTGCCCGCACGCCTCGACCCGGACTCCTCCGTTGGACGCCCGAAGGACCCTGGATGACCTGGTCAGAGCGCACCGTCGTCCGTGAGGGCGTCCGCATTTCCTGCCGTGACCGGGGTGGGTCAGGGGCACCTGTCGTCCTGCTGCACGGGCTGGCCGGCCACGCCGGCGAATGGGACTCCATCGCCCAAGGCCTGCGCCACCGCTACAGGGTCGTCGCTGTCGACCAGCGCGGCCACGGTGCCAGCGAGCGCCGTCCGGCGGACGTCTCCCGGGCTGCGTACGTTGCGGACGCCGTCGCAGTGGTCGAACAGCTCGGCCTCCAACAGCCCGTTCTGGTGGGCCAATCGCTGGGCGGCCACACCGCCATGCTCGCCGCTGCCGCGCACCCCGGGTTCTTCCGTGCGCTCGTCCTGGTGGAGGCGGGGCCGGGTGGGCCGAACCGTCAGGTGCAGGCGGAGGTCGGTGACTGGCTCGATTCGTGGCCCAGGCCGTTCCCGTCGCGGGAAGCTGCCGTCGAATTCCTCGGCGGCGGCCCGGTCGGCGAGGGCTGGGCGGCCGGCCTGGTGGAACGCGATGGCGGCTGGTGGCCGCACTTCGACCGCGACGTGATGGTCGAGTCGCTGGCGGAGATCGCCCAGCGGTCCTTCTGGGACGAGTGGTCGAGGGTCGCCTGCCCGACCCTCGCCGTCCTCGGCCAGTCCGGCATCGTCTCGCCCGGGGAGATCGACGAGATGCTCCGGCGACGGCCGAAGACCGTGGCCTTGAGTGTGCCCGGGACGGGGCACGACGTTCATCTGGAGCGGACGGACGTCCTGCGGCACGTACTCCATCGGTTCCTTGAAGACGTCACGTGATCTGCCGCCAGCCGGACGACGAGCTCCGTGTGCTTCATCGGCGGGGAGGAGCGGATGAGGTCCTTCCACTCGGCGATCGGACGGCCATGCGGGAGAGGCAGGCCCCTAGCGGTTCGCCGGGGTTCCGGTCATCCGGGCCGTCACCCCGGTCAGCCACAGCAGGCCGAGTCCCGCGCCGGCGGTGAAAGCCAGGACGGAGACGGCCGAGGCCATGAACCCCGCGAGGACGACCACCGGCACGACGCGGGAGGCGACAGACCAGCCCCGCAGGCCCCGGGCGGCCAGCGGACGGGCCAGGACGACGAACGCCGCGCACAAGGCGAGATAGCCGACCGTCCCGCCGAACATGTGGACGGTGCCGGGCCCACTCATCACGGTCGCGTCGGGGGCGCCGACGGGAAACCCCGCCCCGGCGTCGGCCGGGAAGGCCGCAGCGACCCAGAAGGAGACAGCGAAGACGCCGACCAGGACCGGGCCCCAGGTCCCACCCGGTCCGCCGCGCAACACCAGTCGCAGTCCGGCCGTGCCGGCCGTCAACAGCGCGCCGGCGAGCAGGAAGTTCACCGTCTGGACCCAGCCCGACTCACCAAGGGCGAGCTGGCTGATCGCGTTCCGGGTGAAGTCGAAGCCGTCCCGCGCAAAGCCCTGGGCGAGTCCAACCGCCAGGAACAGTGGGCCCGCCACCATGCCGCCGGTCACCGCCCACCGCACCGCCGGGCGCGGTGCGGGCGCGCTGGAGACGATGTCGTGCGGGGTGGTCAGCGTGTGGGTCATGGCGGGCCTTCCTTCCGTCGGTGGCTTCGCTTGTACGACCGACGGCGAGAGGCGAAGTCATCGCTCCCGGCCATGTGCACTGGCTCACACGCACTCTGGGAGTTCCCCCCGCTCGCGCCACCGAGAAGGGCGTGCCACGACGTGCCGGCAGAGGCGGTGAACAGCGGACAACAAGGGGTTCAAGGGAGCGACGAAATATCAGGAACTACCGGCACCATGAGCCTCGCTGGTCAAGCGTGCTCGTCCGATGGCTGCTGGGCAGGCTGTACCGACCAGCTCGGCGGCTCGTCGTTGCCTGAGTCCTCGTCGCGCTCCGCGTCGGCGGCCGTCGCGTGAACCTTGCCCGGAGCGTGGTGGACCGGCGCGTATACGGCGTAGAGCTGCAGGGGCTCGTCACCGATGTTGGTGACGTTGTGCCAGGTGCCGGCGGGCACGAAGATTGCCCAGCCGTCCTCGACCTCCCGGTCGAAGTCGAGTCGATCCTTCGTGCTCCCCATCTGGACGCGGCCCCGGCCTGCGTCGAGTCGGAGGAACTGGTCGGTCTCCGGGTGCGCCTCCAAGCCGATGTCCTCACCCACCGGGATCGACATGAGGGTCAACTGAAGGTACTTCCCGGACCAGGCGACCGTGCGATAGCTCTTGTTCTCGAGCGTCGCCTTCTCAAGGTCGAAGCTCTGAGGTTCCGGCCCGATGTCCTTGATGGTCATATGTCTCTCCCGGTCGACGAAGGCGGTACACGGTCGCGGTCTTGCGTCGGCCCACGTACCCCGTCCGCGCACTCCAGCACAGCCCGCTGGGCATCATTTACCGACAACGGCGGCATCGTCGGACCAGGACGCCCCCTGCCGACCTAACGCCGAACCTCAGAACCGGGTCACTGGCAGGGCTCGGTCGGATTACGCGGCAGTCGAGGCGCTGGGGGGGCGCATGGCCGCCTCCACGACAGCGCTCGCGACGACCGTGCCGCCGCAGCCTGCAGCCGCCGGCGGGCACGTGAAGACGCTGCGATCGGCGTGAATCAATATCTGTCACCGCGACTCAAGAATTTAACGGATCCCGCGGGGAGAGTTTCTACCGCCACGCGGCGGCCGGAAATATTCAACGCACACAACCCGCTGCGGCGTGCTACTGTCGATCTCGGTTGCAGTTTTGGTACCCAAGAACTTCAAGCGCCTCCAGTCGGACTTCGAGCCGCAGGAAGCGCTTAGTATTTACCGGTAAATTTCCGGGCGGGGCATCATCGCGGCGACACGGCGTCCGCACAGCGCAGACGTCGATGTATTGCCCCAAAGGAGATATGACATGGCTGCTGGTACCGTCAAGTGGTTCAACGCGGAAAAGGGTTTCGGCTTCATCGAGCAGGACGGTGGCGGCGCTGACGTGTTCGCCCACTACTCCAACATCGCCGCCCAGGGTTTCCGCGAGCTGAACGAGGGCCAGAAGGTCACCTTCGACATCGCGCAGGGCCAGAAGGGCCCGACGGCCGAGAACATCGTTCCCGCCTGACGCTGACACGCGTTCTGCAGCTGGGGCCCGCATCCCTCGGGGTGCGGGCCCCAGCTGCATGCATTTCCCGCGGTGCGTTCACCCGCGGTATTGAGCATGGAGAGATCCGACCGACCGGCCCTCTCGGAGCTGCACCCGATTTCGTTTCTCGGGTTGGCGCGTCCACATGACGCCATCTCATGAGCATCTGAGCCCGAACAGATTCCTGTCCGCCAGATCCGCTATCGCATTCCATTCGGCCCGTTCTCGCAATTCCGTGCGCCGCTCCTACGCTGCGGGGATTCCTTGATACGTGCCGTGTCAAGGAAGGTTCCGCATGAACCCCACACGTAAGAACGAGCGCTCTTCTCGCACCCGCGGCCGCACCGGCGGCCCCGCTTTCGGCACCGGCGCCGGTTCGGGGCGGGGCAGCCGCTTCGGCTCGTCGACCCCGAGCCGAAGCGGAGCCCCGAGCCGTTCCGGAGGTCCGAGCCGCTCGGGCGGCTACGGCCGCCGGCCCGCCGCCATCCAGGGCGAGTTCGCACCGCCGAAGACGATCACCCCCGCGCTGCCCGCCGTCGAGGCCTTTACCGACCTCGACATGCCGGCCCAGTTGCTCACCACGCTCACCCGTGAAGGCATGGCCACACCGTTCCCGATCCAGGCCGCGACGCTCCCCAACACCCTCGCGGGGCGTGACGTCCTCGGCCGCGGCCGCACCGGCTCCGGCAAGACCCTGGCCTTCGGCCTCGCCCTGCTGGCCCGTACGGCCGGCCAGAGCGCCGAGTCGGGTCAGCCGCTCGCGCTGATCCTCGTACCGACGCGAGAGCTCGCCCAGCAGGTCACCGCCGCGCTCACCCCCTACGCCCGGGCGGTCAAGCTGCGCCTGGCCACCGTGGTCGGCGGCATGCCGATCCACCGCCAGGCCGGTGCGCTGCGCGCCGGAGCCGAAGTGGTCGTCGCCACCCCCGGCAGGCTGAAGGACCTGATCGACCGCGGCGACTGCCGCCTGAACCAGGTCGGCATCACCGTCCTGGACGAGGCCGACCAGATGGCCGACATGGGCTTCATGCCCCAGGTCACCGCCCTCCTCGACCAGGTACGTCCCGAGGGCCAGCGGATGCTGTTCTCCGCCACCCTCGACCGCAACGTCGACCTGCTGGTGCGCCGTTACCTCACCGACCCGGTCGTGCACTCCGTCGACCCCTCGCAGGGCGCGGTGACCACGATGGAGCACCACGTCCTGCTCGTCCACGGCGCCGACAAGCAGCGGACGACGACGGAGATCGCGGCCCGCGAAGGCCGGGTGATCATGTTCCTGGACACCAAGCACGCCGTGGACCGCCTCACCCAGGACCTCCTCGACAGCGGGGTCCGCGCCGCGGCCCTGCACGGCGGCAAGTCGCAGCCCCAGCGCACCCGGACCCTCGCCCAGTTCAAGACCGGCCACGTCACCGTGCTGGTCGCCACCAACGTGGCGGCGCGCGGCATCCACGTCGACCACCTCGACCTCGTCGTCAACGTCGACCCGCCGACCGACCACAAGGACTACCTCCACCGCGGCGGCCGTACCGCCCGCGCCGGCGAGTCCGGCAGCGTCGTCACCCTCGTCACCCCCAACCAGCGCCGCGACATGACCCGCTTGATGCAGGCCGCGGGCATCACCCCCCAGACCACCCAGGTCCACTCGGGCGACGAAGCCCTGAACCGCATCACCGGCGCCCAGACACCCTCCGGCATCCCGGTCACCATCACCACACCGGTGACCGAGCGCCCCAAGCGCACCACGGCCTCCCGCGGCCGACGCGGGCCCGTCTCGGCTGCCCGACGCGCGAGCCTGCGACAGACCGCCTTCGACGCGGCGGCCTGACAAACACGGACACAGCGAAGAGGGCCCGACCGGCGCGTGCCGGTCGGGCCCTCCTGCGTACCGGCGGCTTTCTCTGCCCACTTGATCCTTGCGCCCCGACGCTGTCCTCGGCGCACCGGAAAATCTGTGTCGGCCAGAGTAGACATTAGACTGTGACGTCGTTATGGTTTCTGTCGTAGCCCAGAGAGACAGCAGGGCCTGGCAGAGACGAACTGCCGGGCAGCAGTCCCGCAGTTCGCAGGACGGTGCGGTGGTGGAGTTTCGAAGCCAGAGCGGTTGCAGGACGGCGACGGGACTGGTCACTGGACCGGGTGGCCCGCAGTGATCAGGGGCCGCCACAAGCAGAAGTCAGTGAGCAGCACCTCGGTGAAGGCGTCGGCTGCGGGCGCGCGCACCGGGAAGTTCGGCAGTGGGGTTCTAAGCCAGAGCAGATGCAGGATGGGCAACGGGGCTGGCTGCCGAAGAGTGGCGCTGGGTGAGGTCACTGAGCAGTTCGCAGTAGGAGCAGTACCAGCAGTTCGCAGTTCCGTTTGACAAGTAGTCGATCATCGAGGGAAGAACGGAGGAGCAGGGCACCATCAGGATCGCCCGGGCGGAAGTCCGAGCCCGGGAACCGCAGGACATCGATAGTGAGGTGGTCTCCGGTCAGGCAACCGCGATCCCCGCACCCCCGGCAGCATCTTGACCGGGTCGGCGGACACAGAAGGCCGGCGCAGGACTAGGGCCGGCAGATGGTGTAGCAGTTCCTTCGGGGCCCTGGTGCCATATGGCACCAGGGCCCCTCCACGCGTTTCGCGAAAGAGGTGCAATGACAGCGGATGACTCGTTCGGCCGTCTCGATGACGACGACTACCCCGCCTACACGATGGGCCGGGCCGCCGAGATGCTCGGCACCACCCAGGGATTCCTGCGCGCCATCGGTGAGGCCCGCCTGATCACGCCGCTCCGCTCGGCCGGCGGCCACCGCCGGTACTCCCGCTACCAGCTGCGCATCGCGGCACGCGCCCGGGAGCTGGTCGACCAGGGCACCCCCATCGAGGCCGCCTGCCGCATCATCATCCTCGAGGACCAGCTCGAGGAAGCCCAGCGCATCAACGCCGAATACCGCCGCGCCGCCGCCGGACCGTCCGCTCCGCCGGCCTCAGCCTCGGCCTCGGCCTCGGCCTGAGGCGTCGCATCGGCCCGCTCCGACGGATACGCGGCCACCGCACACCTCCTCGGACTGCTGGCCGCTCTCCCCGCTCCCACCGCGGCCGGAGAGCGCTTCTTGTCGGACTTGTGGAGGTTCTCGGGCTCTGTCTACCTCCTGGCCACCAACATCAAGGCCTCCGTGCTGCGGCCTGGCCGGGCAGATCCTCTCGGCTGTCGAACGAGATGACGCGCCCCAGCGCATCGCAGCCGGGGAGGTCATCGGCCAGGCACTTGCCGAGCCCGCCTCCGGCGGCCCCGCAGAGCCTGGGTGCTTCGACACCGTGCCCGACTCCACGTCCGTCGGGCCGGTCCGGATCGACACCACACTCGGCGCCGCGTGCGCGTGCTTCGCGACACCTCAGGCTGATCCCGCTCCCCTCTCGGACGTCCCGGCAGTCGTGAAGATCCGGTCCAGGTGATGGCGGAGCACCGCGATCGCCGACTCCGGACTCCGCTGGCCCACGAGGATGCTGGTCCCCATGGTGGCCGCCATCGCGAGCAGGCTGATCGCCTCCGTGCGCGCGTCGGCGTCCGGGTCGGCCAGGCCGGCCCCCTGCGCCTGCTCGAGGAGTCCGGTCAGGGCGTTCTCCGCGGCGTCGGGGTTGTCGATGAAGGGCTGGGCGGCCAGCGCCTCGTCGGTCACCGACAGGATGGCGTACGAGCTGTACAGCAGGTGGAACGTACGGCTCTCCTCGTCGGTCGGCAGCGAGGCCAGCAGCAGCGCCTCCACCGTGGCGCGCGGGCCCGGGTCCGGGCCTGCGGCGGCCAAGCGGGCACCCACCCTCGCCGTGAAGCGGTCGGTCAGATGCCGGAGGCCGTAGAAGAGCAGCTTCTCCTTGGTCTCGAAGTAGTACTGCACCAGCCGGAGCGACACCCCGGCCTCCGCGGCCACGTCCCGCATGCCGACCGCGTGCAGTCCGCGCCGCCCCGCGACCTGGATGAGCGCCTCGGCGATCTGGGCGCGCCGCTCCTCGTGATCCACACGCTTCGGCATGTTCCCGTGTCTCCGCCCGTCGGTGGTGCGTTCGTGCTCCGCTACCCGAACCCCTTCATGATACCGACGTACCACATTGATGATACGGTCGTACCACGAAGAACGGATCTTCCCAGGAGGTGCCGCCGTGCCCGAAAACACCGCCCGCGTACGCCGCGATGTCGGCCGCTACGTCAACGACACCCTGCGCGACCGCTACTTCGCCGCCGCCGACGTCCTCTACGCGATGGGGGCGCCCGTCCGCTCCGAGACGGACGTCGAGACGAGCTTCGGGACCACCCACGTCTACCGGTACGGGCCCGCGGACCCCGCGGCCGAGTCCCGGACCCCGATCGTCCTGATCCACGGCGCCGGCTACAGCTCGGCGATGTGGTACCCCAACACCCCCGGGCTCAGCCTCGACCGCCCCGTCTACGCCCTCGACACCCCGGGCGACGCGAACCGCAGCATCCACCGCGAGCCCATGTGGCAGCCCGAGCGCGCCGCCCAGTGGATGGACGAGGCCCTCGACGCGCTCGGCCTCGACCGGGTACACCTCGTCGGCTCCTCCTACGGCGGCTGGCTCGTCCTCAACCAGGCCCACCTGCGGCCCGGACGGCTCGCCTCCGTCACCGCCCTCGACCCCGGCGGCCTGGAGAAGGTCGGCCTGCGCTTCTTCGCCTGGGTCTTCGTGAGCCTGTTCGCCACCTTCGCCCCGAAGGCACTGCGCCCCCGGCTCGCCAAGTGGCTGGATCAGCCGGTCATCGCCGTCCCCGAGATGCGCACGTGGATCCAGCTCGGGGCCCGCGCCTACCGGATCCGCCGCCCCGCACCCCGGCCGCTGGCCGAGGACGCGCTGCGATCCATCCGGACCCCGCTCTACGTGATCATGGGCAAGCACAGCCTGCTCGTCCACCCCAAGCGCCAGCTGGAACGCGTACCGCGCCTCGTCCCCGGAGCACGCGCCGAGATCATCACCGCGACCGGACACGGCCCGCAGATCGACCACCCGGACGTGGTCAACGCCCGGATGCTGTCCTTCATGGAGGACGTCGACTCCCTCGACCCGGCCGCGGTCGACGCATAGGGCTACGGCAGGGACCAACAGTTCCCCGCCGATGCCGGGAAGCGGACCGTGCTCCGGCGCGGCGGGGCCCTTGCGGGCGGGATCGTTCATCGCATGACGTCCATACGGAGCACGCCCCCCGCCTCCACCGCCGGACACCGCCGGACACCAAGGAACCCCCGCCCGTCCGGCAGCCACACCGGGGGAGGGTCATCCATGTGCCTCGCTTCGCAGCCGAGAGGATGCACGCCGTCGCGGTGCGTGTCAGCGTCGTCCGGGAGGAATCCGAACCCCACGCACCACCGAGGAGTCGCCGTCATGGACGATGCGCAGGACAAGCGTCAGGAGTCGGGCAGGGGCCGCGAGGCGCAGGAACACCACCGCCCCGGAGACCCCGCGCAGCCCCAGCCGGGCAGGCAGGCCCGCGAGAAGGGACAGAAGCCCGGGCAGAAGGAGACGTCGCGCCGCAGCGAGGACGACCTGATGCGCGAAGAGGACCTGCACGACGAGGGGCTCTGATCAGAAGCACCACTCGCGCGCCCAGAGCCCGGCCGGTCCGCAGTCACTCCGGCCGGCTCTGCCGCCCCCAGCCCGACGCCGACGGAGAACGGGCCGCCGGCCGCGGTGGCCGGCGCGGTCTCGGCTCGACCGCTGAGAGTTGGGGTCAGCCTGCCGTATCGGCGGCGCTGCCCTCGGGTCCGGACGTGGTGGCGATGAGGATCTGAGCGGCCTGCGTGTCGTTGTCGGCGCGGACGGCTCGGGCCATCGCTTCCCGGGCGGCATCGACGGTGGTGTCCGGGGGAACCAGCAGCAGGGCGAAGTGGTCGTTGTGGCCGCGGGTGATGAGGACGGTGTCGTCGCCGACCGGGTCGGAGTCGAGGTGCACGACCTGGCCGTCGACGACCAGGCGGGTCGGGAGGCCGTTCCAGGCGGACGCGTCCACGCCCACCCGGGTGATCGGCCCGAGATCCGCGGTCAACACGCTGATCAACGCGGGCAGTTCGGTCTCGATGTCGCGCGTGCGCGGCCACCACGCACCGTCCAGGAGCCCCTGCCGGGAGCTCGTGGTCTCCAGCCGCAGCAGCGCCGTACCGGGCTTGATCGCCTGGTGGACCGCATCCGGGAGGAGCAGTGGGCGGGTGCGGGGGGTGTCGGAGTCAGCCATGGGGGTCCGCCCGTCTCTGGGGTACGGCCGTACGTCGGCGGAGGTCGGAGCCGGTACCGACGCCGGTGCCCGGCCGGCGACGTGCGCCGGCCTGCCGTCGTTTCACGATACCCCCGCCGCCCGCTCCGCCACCCGCGGGAAATCACCTGGTCACGCCGGTCAGAGTCGGTCGAACGGGCGTACAGTTGAAGCACCGGAGGTACTTCGCACACCGGCTGTCACGCGGGTGTCATTTCCGGCGATCGCCTAAGAAACCGGGCTGCCGACGGGCAGTCCGGGGGCAGGTCCACTCAATGACCACCACCCTCGACCGGACCGCGCCCCGCGACCTCACCGCAGGCTTCCCGGCCCGCGTGTCCCTCACCCCGAAGACCACGCTCGCCGGTCAGCTGGACGGTGCCTGGTGGCCCCACTCCCGCGACCTCGAAGCCGAGCTCCCGGCGTTGGCGGCCGCCCTGGACGAGCCCTGGGGTCGCATCACCCGCGTCACCGTGAACCCCACCCGCTGGCCCGTCGTACCGCACACCGTGCCCATGGAAGGGCGCACGCTGCACGTGGGCTGGTTCACCGAACAGGACCCCGACAAGCTGATCCTGCTCTCCTACACCGTCGGCCGCTGGGACCTCCTGGTGATCCCGCCCGAAACCGAGCCCGCAGCCGCGGCCCGGCTGATGACCGCCGCCGCGATCCCGGGCAGCGTCCTCACCGCGGGCGTGCTGATGGCCAACGAAGCGGTCATCGGGTCCGGCATCCGCGACGCCCGCCGCCGGAAAGCCACCTGGGAGGGCGAAGGCGGGGCCTGCATGTCCCCCTTCGGGGACCGGATGGGCAGATCCGCCCTGCCGCTGCCCGGAAACGGCTGGAGGTGAGCTCCGTGGAGACCATCGTCCTCATCGCGGTGATCATCCTCGCGATCGCCATCGGAATGCGCCTGATCCACCTGCTCAACGCGCAGCACGACGCGCGGATCGCGGCCCACCACTTCAGCGACCCCCTGCCGAGACCTCCTGGCCTGCCGGACGACACCGGTCGTCGAGCCCACCACACGGATGCCGACCGGTGAGGACCAGGACTTCCTCCGACCGGGGGCAGCGGTCGGGGCGCCACGGCGCCCCGACCCGCCGGCCTCTCGCCCACCCTGAAGGGGACACGCCCACGTGAAGTACATCGAGACCCAGACACTGCCGTCGCTCGGGCACGCCGAGGTACGGATCATCGCGCACACGCCCGAAGCCGCCCGCGCGGTCGCGGAAGCCCTCCGCGGCTGCTTCGCCGCAGCGGAACAGCGCAGCTACCCCGGCCTCGACGGCGACACCCGCCTCCACCTCACGGTGGACACGACAGCACCCGCCGGGCCCACCCGCTCCTGGCTGGCCGCCAGCAGGACGCCCGTCGGCGCCGGCACCCACTCCGACGAGACCTGAGAGACCCGACGGGCCCCGGAGCCCACTCCGCACACGAAAGGACGCGGTCATGGCCACACTGCGCGAACGCAAGACCTACCGCGATCAGGTGCTCGGGGTCCTGTACGAAGCCGTCGAAGGCAACCGCCTCCTCGGCATCACCGGGGCACAACTGCGGCGCGACCTGCACGTGCCGGAACAGGACCTGGCCGCGGCCTGCACCTACCTGGCGGGCGAAGGGCTGGTCACCGTCGACTGGGACCCCGGCAACACCCCGGCGATGGTCACTCTCACCCACGAGGGAATCCGGCGCATGGAGGCCGAGGAGGAAGGGACGGCCACGCGCCCGCCCTGATCCGAGAGGCACGCCCTGGACCCGGGCGAATGGTCGGCCTCGTGGAGGCGACCTCCCGGACCATGGCCGCGCTGAGCGTCGGCCTGGTGTCCCCGATTCCGCCGGTGCCTGAACGGCCAGCGGAGAACACGGGCCGTGGAGGCCGCCACCGGCACGGAAGCCGTGTGGCGGGCCCGGTCGCGCGGGAGCATCCTGAGGGCACGCCGCCCGTGCAGCCGGACGCCGGCCCGCCGCCCGGTTGGAGGCAACAGGATGACCCACGGAGGGCGCGGGGACCGGGACCGCTCGGAGAGCTTCGGGGAGGAACTGCTCGGGATGCTCCTGGACCGGGCGCCCGAGCTGGCACCGCACATGGTCGGCCCGCTCATCGCCGAGGCGATGGCCCGGCTGGGGGGCCGCGCACCACAGGTCCTTCTCCAGGACTACGGACAGCGACGGCTGGTCCCGCTCCCCCTCGGCGGTCTGACCGCAGGTGATCCTCAGCCCATCGACCGGTCCGACGCCGGCCGGTGCTTCCTGGAGTCACACCCCGTCGAAGTCCTGACGCCCGACGGCGTACGCCTCCATCTGCCCCTGCTGGACGGCGGCGACCAGGTGGGGGTCCTGGCGGTCACCCTGGGCGGGATCGACGACGACGCGCGCCGGCTCCTGCGCAGGGTCGCGGGCCTGGTGGCCGACCTGCTGGAGACGAAGAACGGCTACACCGACCTCTTCTTCCGCACCCGCCGCAGCGAACCGATGAGCGTGGCCGCGGAGATCCAGTGGTCCCTGTTGCCCCCGCTGTCGATGGTGATGCCGCGCGTCGCGGTCGCCGGAGTCCTGGAGCCCGCCTATGCCGTGGCGGGGGACAGCTTCGACTACGCCCTGAACGGCGACGTCCTGCACCTCGCCATGGTCGACGCGATGGGGCACGGCCTGGACGCGGCCACGATGGCCACGGTGGCCATCGGCGCGTACCGCCACGCCCGCCGGATCAGCATCGAACTGTCGGAGATCTACCTCTTCATGGACCGGGCCGTCGCCGAGCAGTTCGACCCGGACCATTTCGTGACCGCGCAGATGATGCGCCTGGACACGGACACGGGACGCCTCCAGTGGGTCAACGCGGGGCATCCCGCGCCGATGCTGATCCGCGCGCACCGCGTCGTACGCCGTCTGGACAGCCCCACGACCCTCCCCGTCGGCTTCGGAGGGGCCCAGCCACAGGTCAGCGCGGTGGCACTGGAGCCGGGCGACCGCGTCCTCTGCTTCACCGACGGCTTGATCGAAGAACACCAAAGCGGCCAGGAACAGTTCGGCGAGGAGCAGTTGATCGACTGGGTGAACCGGCTGGAGCAGGCTGACCAGGGGATCCGCGCGGTGGCCCGGGACCTGTCCCACACCCTCATGCGGGCACGCGGCGAAACCACCTCTGACGACGCGACGCTCGTCCTGTTGGAGTGGCGCGGATGACAGAAGGCCGTGACCCGACGTGTCAGGCTGCGATGGTCTGACATTTTTTGACCTCAGAGTCAAAAATACTGCTACGGTGACACCATGGGCAGGCCAAAGCAGTTCGATCCGGACGTCGCGGTGGAGCGCGCCATGGGCGTGTTCTGGCGCAAGGGGTACGCGGCGACGACACCTCAGGACCTCGTGGACGAGATCGGCATCGGCAAGGGCAGCCTGTACAACACCTTCGGCAGCAAGCACGCGTTGTTCGAACGGGCGCTGGCACGCTACCGCGACTCGCAGGCCGCATGGCTGGAGGCACTTCTCGATCACCCCGGTTCGGCGAAGGACCGGCTGCGGGGTGCCCTGGAGGCACTGATCGAACTCGATCTGGGCGACCCGGACCGGCGCGGATGCATGGCGGTGAACACTGCCGCCGAGCTGGCCGCCTCGGATGCCGGAACGGCTGACACGGTGCGCAGGATGTTCGCCCGCACGGAAGGCGCGTTCCGGGCCACCGTCGAGGAAGGCCAGCGGGCCGGTGAGATCGCCGCCGACCGCGACGCGGCGGCGGTGGCCGCCTGGCTGCTCGCGACGGTGATCGGGATGCGGGTGCTGGCGAAGACCGCCGAGGACGGCACCCAGCTGAAGCGGGTCGTGGATGCGGCGATGAGGTCGCTGTAGGCGGGACTGATGATCGGCAGCCCTCTTTTTTTGCGGGCTTGTTTTGTACCTGTAGTTCAAAAATCTGTGGGGAGTCGGATATGGAACTCGATCTCGTCGGCAAGACCGCGGTCGTCACCGGGGCCAGCCGGGGTGTCGGCCTCGCGATCGCCCGGCAGCTCGTCGCCGAGGGTGTCCGCGTGGCCGGTGCGGCCCGGACGATCACGCCCGAGCTGAAGGAGATCGGCGCCCACCCGATCGCGGTCGACCTGAGCACGCCGGAAGGTGCCGAGGAGTTGGCGGCCCAGGCACTTGCCGTACTCGGCGGTGTGGACATTCTGGTCAACAACCTCGGCGGTGGCGACGAGTTCACCCTGAACGGGTTCCTCGCGACCAGCGACGCCCTGTGGGCGCACAGCTTCGAGGTCAATCTGTTCGGCACGGTCCGGGTCACCCGCAGGCTGCTGCCGAGCATTCTGGAACGCCGCGGCTCGGTGGTGAACATCTCGTCGATGAGCGCGCGGCTGCCGGCCACGGGCCCGATCGAGTACGGCGCCGCGAAGGCGGCTCTCAACGCGTTCGGCAAGGCGCTGTCCGAGGAGTTCGGACCCCGGGGCGTACGCGTGAACACCGTCTCCCCCGGACCGACGCGCACCGGCATGTGGGAGGACGCTGACGGCTTCGGCGCCCGTCTGGCGGAGGCCAACGGCGTCGGGCACCGCGACTTCGTGGCCGGGGTGCCCGCGGCGATGGGCATGACCACCGGCCGCATGGTCGAACCCGCCGAAGTCGCGGCCGTCGTCGCGTTCCTCGCCTCGGACCGCGCGGCGAGCGTGACCGGCGCGGACTACGCCGTCGAGGGAGGCGGCATCAAGACGGTGTGAATTCTCTCTGAGCGGTCACGGCGTGCGTGCGTATGCGATCTGGGCGCGGTCGCCTGCCGCCAAGCCGCCGGCATCGCCGCCCGGCTCACCCTCGCACGAGCCGGCCTCGCCACCGCGCTCGTCCCGCAGACGGCCAGCGAGGCGCTGCGCACAGCCGTTCTCCGAGGACGGTCGTGCCATGGATATCTGTAGCGGCCGTCTGAGGGTTTAGCGGACCGCGCGGGAAGGGTTTTTACCGTGCCGCGGGCCGTGGAAATGTTTTCCGCGCACGGGCCACTGCGGCGTGCTACTGTCGATCTCAGTTGCGGTCTTGACACCCAAAAGCACCTTCACATTTCCGGATCATTCTCCGGGCGGGGCATCATCGCGGCGACACGGAATCCGTATGGTGCGGATTCCGCTGTACTGCCCCCAGAGGAGACATCACATGGCCACCGGTACCGTGAAGTGGTTCAACGCCGCAAAGGGCTTCGGCTTCATCGAGCAGGACGGCGGCGGACCCGACGTGTTCGCCCACTTCTCGAACATCGCCTCCCAGGGTTTCCGGGAGCTGCTCGAAGGCCAGAAGGTCTCCTTCGACATCGCGCAGGGCCAGAAGGGCCCGACGGCCGAGAACATCGTCGCCGCCTGACGCCGGCGCGCACTTCGTAGCTGGGGCCCGCATCCCTCGGGGTACGGGCCCCAGCTGCTCACATTTCCCGCAGTGGTTCGTCCTGCGGGACGCAGTACCAGGGTGCGGCCCCGCGGAGCCACCGCACCCCCGGCCCGCCGTCGCGGATTCCACCTCCACCCGACGCGGCCCCCTTTCAGCGCCTGTGCCCCGTACAGATTCCTGTAGGCCAGATTCGCCCTCGCATTTTCATTCGGCCCGTTCTCGTTATTCCCCCGTACCGCTGCTCCGCCGGGAATTCCTTGATGCGCGCCGTATCAAGGAAGGTTCTCCATGAACCCCACACGTACGCATTCGAACGACCGTTTCTCCCGCACCCGCGGCCGTCGGCCGGCCCCCGCGCGGGGCGAGTTCGCCCTGCCGAAGACGATCACTCCCGCGCTGCCCGCCGTCGACGCCTTCGCCGACCTCGCCATGCCCAGGGAACTGCTGGCCGCCCTCGGCACGCAGGGCGTGACCGTGCCCTTCCCGATCCAGGGCGCCACACTGCCCAACACCCTCGCGGGGCGTGACGTCCTCGGCCGCGGCCGCACCGGCTCCGGCAAGACCCTGGCCTTCGGCCTCGCCCTGCTGGCCCGCACCGCCGGGCAGCGCGCCGAGCCGCGCCGGCCGCTCGCCCTCATCCTCGTCCCGACCCGCGAGCTGGCCCAGCAGGTGACCGACGCCCTCACCCCGTACGCCCGCTCGGTGAAGCTGCGTCTCGCCACGGTCGTCGGCGGCATGTCCATCGGCAGGCAGGCCAGCGCGCTGCGCGGAGGCGCGGAGGTCGTCGTCGCCACCCCGGGCCGGCTGAAGGACCTGATCGACCGCGGCGACTGCCGCCTCGACCAGGTCGGCATCACCGTCCTGGACGAAGCGGACCAGATGGCCGACATGGGCTTCATGCCCCAGGTCACCGCCCTGCTGGACCAGGTGCGCCCCGAGGGGCAGCGGATGCTGTTCTCCGCCACCCTCGACCGCAACGTCGACCTGCTGGTGCGCCGTTACCTCACCGACCCGGTCGTGCACTCCGTCGACCCCTCGCAGGGCGCGGTGACGACGATGGAGCACCACGTGCTGCACGTCCACGGCACCGACAAGCAGCGGATGACGACGGAGATCGCAGCGCGCGAAGGCCGGGTGATGCTGTTCCTCGACACCAAGCACGGCGTCGACCGCCTGACCGAGCACCTGCTGAACAGCGGAGTACGGGCCGGCGCGCTCCACGGGGGCAAGTCGCAGCCCCAGCGCACCCGGACCCTCGCCCAGTTCAAGACCGGCCACGTCACCGTGCTCGTCGCCACCAACGTGGCGGCGCGCGGCATCCACGTCGACCACCTCGACCTCGTCGTCAACATCGACCCGCCGACCGACCACAAGGACTACCTCCACCGCGGCGGCCGCACCGCCCGCGCCGGCGAGTCCGGCAGCGTCGTCACCCTCGTCACCCCCAACCAGCGCCGCGACATGACCCGCTTGATGCAGGCCGCGGGCATCACCCCCCAGACCACCCAGGTCCGCTCTGGCGACGAAGCCCTGAACCGCATCACCGGCGCCCAGGCACCCTCCGGCATCCCGGTCACCATCACCGCACCGGTGACCGAGCGCCCCAAGCGCACCACGGCCTCCCGCGGCCGGCGCGGCTCCCTCTCGGCTGCCCGGCGCGCGAACGTGCGGAAGTCCGCGCCGACCGTGGCGGCCTGACAACCACGTGCTCAGGAAACTGACCCATCTCTGCAGGAGGCACGCGATGACGCTGGTCCAGATGCGATCCCGCTCGGCGGACCCCGGTCCTGCGCACCGCAAGGTGGTCGACGCCATGGAAGCGGTCGGTCCGCAGGTCAGCGATGACATGACGGTCGAAGTGGCGTACGCGGTCATGGCCGGCGCGCGCACGGACCACCTGCTCGTGTGCGACGAGGACGGCCTCTGCACCGGTCTGGTCACCCGCGCCCAGCTCACCGCCGCCCGGGGCAGCGGGGCCTACACGGACCGGCTCCGGCTGCGCGACGTCCCCGGCGACCGCGGGCCGTTCACCTCGCCCCTGGCCACCATGGCCGAGGCCGAGCACGCGATGCGCCACCGCCGGCTCCACGCCCTGCCCGTCGTCGACGAGGGGGGCAGCCCGCTGGGCGTCCTCGCCCTCGCACGCTGAACCGCGCCGCCACGACACGACCGTCCCCCTTCCTCCTGTGAGGCACTCATGCGCTGCGTCATCGCCCGTTTCCCCTTCGACCTGACCAAGAGCGGTGTCCTGGAATCGATGAAGGGCGTCAAGCCCGAGCCGATCACCGGGGAGTCGGTGATCATCGGCCGCCGCACCTATCCCGTCAAGCAGGTCGGCCAGGTCGTCACCCGCCAGGACCGGCGCGACTTCACCGTCGGCGAAGTCGTCCGGGCCATGACCCAGCTCGGCTTCACCTGCCGCGGCGCTGCCGGGCCTGCGGCGCCCGCACCCGGCCTCAGCCCGCTCCAGCGGGCTTCCGCGATGCTCGGCCCGCGGGTGGGCGTCTGACCGACCGGCGCGACGCGCGCCCGGGAGCAGAGAGGGCCCGACCGGCACACGCCGGTCGGGCCCTTTCGCGTCCCCTGGCCGGGGCGGCAGCGGACTCCGTCCGCGACACACGAAAATCTACTGCGGCCACGATAGACATTGGGTGCCGACTTGGTTATGGTTTCTTTCGTAGCCGAGAGAGACAGTAGGCCCTGGCGGAGATGAACTGCCGGGGAGCAGTACGAGCAGTTGCAGTTCACGTGTTGTTGCAGTTCGCGGTACCCGCAGCGAAGCAGTGAGCGGTACCCCGGTGAAGGCGTCGGCTGCGGGCGCGCGCACCGGGACACGCACCACGTAGGGCAACGAGGGAAGAACGGAGGAGCAGGCGCCATCAGGATCGCCCGGGCCGGAGTCCAGCGCCCGGGTACCGCAGGACATCGATGGTGAGGTGGTCTACGGTCAGGCAACCGCGATCCCCGCTGTCCCGGCAGTATCCCGGTCGGGTCGGCGGAAACATGAGGTCGGCGCAGTATCAGGGCCGACAGATGGTGTAGTAGTTCCTTCGGGGCCCTGGTGCCGTTCGGCATCAGGGCCCCTCCATGCGTTCCCATGAGAGAGGTGCAATGACAGCGGATGACTCGTTCGGCCGTCTCGATGACGACGACTACCCCGCCTACACGATGGGCCGGGCCGCCGAGATGCTCGGCACCACCCAGGGATTCCTGCGCGCCATCGGTGAGGCCCGCCTCATCACGCCGCTCCGCTCCGCCGGCGGCCACCGCCGGTACTCCCGCTACCAGCTGCGCATCGCCGCCCGCGCCCGGGAGCTGGTCGACCAGGGCACCCCCATCGAGGCCGCCTGCCGCATCATCATCCTCGAGGACCAGCTCGAGGAAGCCCAGCGCATCAACGCCGAATACCGTCGCGCCGCCGCCGGACCGTCCGCTCCGCCGGCCTCGGACTGAGGCGGCGCCCCGCCGGGACGCCCGGACCGAGGAGCCCCAGGCCGGCGGCCCGGGGCCCGTTCGCCGTCACGTTCCGTCTCGTTCCATTACGTTACGTTATGTTCCGCTCAGTGGTCGGAGTAGCTGACGTCTCCCACCGTCCAGGCGCTGACGTCCTCGATCGAGACGCGGTACATCCCGCCCGTCTCCGGGATCCCCACCGTGCCCTGGATGATGCGGGCGACGTGGAAATGCAGGTGCGTGGGCGGGCCGTCCTGGGCGGGCGGCTTCCCGAAGGTGTCGGCGAACTCGCCCAGGCGGGCCGAATCCGTCAGGACCTCCGTCACCCTCTGGCGCCACACCGATTCGGGGGCCAAACGCCCGGTGATGACAGCCCCGTCTGTGATCACGGTCAGGGACATCTGATTGCTCTGCCCGGACTCGACCTTGGCGGCGACGTCTACGAGCAACTCGTCAGGCTTCGACATGAGCCGACTGTAGTCGCCAGCCGAGGCGGCCGTCACGAGTAGACGGGGGGCCGACGGGTAGGCGCAGGAAGATTCGCGTCGGACGGCTGCGAGGTGTGCCATGGACGGCCCCGGGCTCTCGGATCACGAACGCATGATCCTCAACGACATCGAGGGCGACCTGCGGTCCGACGTGCGCCTGGACCGCAGGCTCCGTACGCTGCGCCGCGGGGTCCCGCCCTGGACCGGCGCCTGGAGCCGGCCCGGGCTGGGGACGGGGCTGCTCGCCCTCGTCTGCGCGTGCCTCTTCGTACGGGCCGTGGCGACCGGGGCGCCGGGAGTGCTGTGGCTCTTCGCAGCGGTGTGGGTGGTCACCGCGGTGTGCGTGCTGCGGCTGGCGTGCCGGCGGATCCGGCGGGGCGGCGGCAGCCGGGTCTGAACCGGTCAGGATTCAAGAAGCGCCTCCCGGGAGCCGCCCCTAACGTTGCGGGCATGGACATCAGCATTCACACCACGGCCCTCCCGCACGACGACCCGGACGCCTCCGTGGCCTTCTACCGCGACGTGCTCGGCTTCGAGGTCCGCAGCGACGTCGGGCAGGGCAAGATGCGCTGGATCACGGTCGGCCCCGCCGGCCAGGCCGGCACCTCCATCCTCCTGGCCCCGCCGGCCGTCGACCCCGGCATCACCGAGGACGAGCGCCGCACCATCCTGGAGATGATGGCCAAGGGGACCTACGGCTGGATCCTGCTGGCCACCGCGGACCTGGACGGCACCTTCGAGAAGGTGCGGGCCGCCGACGCCGAGGTGGTCCAGGAGCCGACCGACCAGCCGTACGGAGTGCGCGACTGCGCCTTCCGCGACCCCGCGGGGAACCTGGTACGGATCCAGGAACTGCGCTGATGTGCCCCCCGGGGTGGCGCCTCGCGCTCATCGCCGCGCAGCACCTGAAGGACCTCGCCCGGCTGCGCCGCGTACGCGACCGGATCGACCGGGACCCCGCGCTGCCGCTGGACGTCCTCGCGCTCGCGCGGGACGCGGGCATGCCGGCCGGGCAGCTCAGCCGCGAGTTCCGGACCGCCTACGGCGGCTCCCCGCACGCCTACCTGACGGCGCGCCGCGCCGTCGGCCGTACGCCGGTCACCGCCGTCGGCTGAGGACGGCGGGAGCCGGGAGCCCGACGCCATCGGCCCCGCCCCTGCGGGTCTCGACCGCGGGCGGTTAACGTCCTTACGGGAACGTGGAGATCGCTACGGGGGGATCCGACAGGTGAACGAGAAGGACGGTCTGGCGCGGCGGTTCGACGAACACCGCCCGCACCTGCGGGCGGTGGCCTACCGGATGCTGGGCTCGCTCAGCGATGCCGAGGACGCCGTGCAAGAGGCCTGGTTCAAGCTGAACCGCTCCGACGCCGGCGGGGTCGCCAACCTGGGCGGCTGGCTGACCACCGTGGTCGGGCGGGTCTGCCTGGACGTGCTGCGCTCGCGCACCGCCCGGCGCGAGGAGCCGCTGGAGGCCGGCGACGGCCCGATCCGGCTGCCCGACCCCATCCTCAGCGGCCCCGGCCGGGTCGACCCCGAGCAGGAGGTCCTGCTGGCCGACTCGGTCGGCATCGCGCTGATGGTCGTACTGGAGACCCTGGGGCCGGCCGAGCGGCTCGCGTTCGTCCTGCACGACCTGTTCGCGGTGCCGTTCGAGGAGATCGCGCCGGTCCTCGGCCGGACGGCGGCCTCCACGCGCCAGCTCGCCAGCCGGGCCCGCCGGCGCGTGCAGGGGGCCGCGCCCGCCCCGGACACCGACCCGGTCCGCCTCCGGGAGGTCGTCGACGCCTTCCTCGCCGCCTCCCGCGGCGGGGACCTGGAGGCCCTGGTCGCCGTCCTGGACCCGGAGGTCGTGGGACGCTCCGACGGCGGGACGCTGCTCCCCAGCGCGCTGCGGCGCGGCGCGGCGGACGTGGCTGCGCAGGCGATCATGTTCGCCCGGTTCGCCCGGGACGCCCACCCGGTGCTGGTCAACGGCTCCCCCGGTGTGCTCTCCGTGGCGCAGGACGGGCGCCCGATGTCGGTGATGGCCTTCACCGTCCGGGGCGGGCTGATCACGGCGCTGGACATCCTGACCGACCCCGAGCGCCTCGCCCGGCTGGACCTGGACGGGCTGCTCGGGGACCGGTGACCCGTCAACGACGCGCCAGCAGCGAGGGGTTGAGGCGGGCGAAGGCCTCCTGGCGCTCGTACGGGAAGTACGGGTAGGGCGCCGGGCGGTGGCTGGCGGCGTCGAGCCGGGCCACCTGATCGGGGGTCAGCTCCCAGCCGACCGCGCCGATGTTCTGCCGCAGCTGCTCCTCGTTGCGGGCGCCGACGATGACGGTGGAGACGGTCGGGCGGCGCAGCAGCCAGTTGATGGCCACCTGCGGGATGGTCCGGCCGGTCTCCTCCGCCACCTCGTCGAGGGCGTCCACCACGTCGTACAGGTGCTCGTCCTGCACCGGCGGTCCGAAGTCGGCGGTCTCGTGCAGGCGGCTGCCGGCCGGCAGCGGGCGGCCGCGGCGCAGTTTGCCGGTGAGGCGGCCCCAGCCCAGCGGGCTCCACACCATCGCGCCGACGCCCTGGTCGTGGCCCAGCGGCATGAGCTCCCACTCGTAGTCGCGCCCGACGAGGGAGTAGTAGACCTGGTGGGCCGCGTAGCGGGGGAAGCCGTGCCGGTCGGCGGCGGACAGGGACTTCATCAGCTGCCAGCCGGCGAAGTTGGAGACGCCGACGTAGCGGATCTTGCCGGACCGTACGAGCTGGTCGAGGGTGGACAGCACCTCCTCGACGGGGGTGGCGGCGTCGAAGCCGTGCAGCTGGAAGAGGTCGATCCGGTCGGTGCCGAGGCGGCGCAGGGCGCCCTCGACGGCCCCGATCAGGCGGGAGCGGGAGGTGCCGGAGTCGCCGGGGCCGTCACCGGTGGGCAGGCCGGCCTTGGTGGACAGCAGCACCTGGTCCCGGCGGCCCTTGACGGCCTGTCCGAGGACCTCCTCCGAGGCGCCCGCGGAGTACACGTCGGCGGTGTCGAACATGGTGATGCCCGCTTCCAGGCAGATGTCCACCAGTCGGCGCGCCTCCTGGGCGTCCGTGTTGCCCCAGGCGCTGAAGAGGGGGCCCCGGCCGCCGAAGGTTCCCGCTCCGAAGCTGAGGGCGGGGACCTTGAGGCCGGACGTCCCGAGCTGCCTGTATTCCATGACGGACTCCTCCCGTGAGCGGTAATGGCACCGCAGACCCTTTAAGGTGGTCCCAACGTAACAGCTGATCGCCACTAATGGAACCGGGGAACCGTTATGACTGAGTCGAGTGACGCTTCGGGGACCGCCGCCTCAGGGGATGCCGCCGAGCCGGGGGACACCGCCGAACCGGGGACCGTGCGGCCCGGGGGCCGGACGGCCCGGGTGCGGGCCGCCGTACTGGAGGCGGCCGGGGACATGCTCGCCGAGCAGGGTTTCCACGGGCTGGACCTCGCCGAGGTCGCCCGGCGGGCGGAGGTGGGCAAGACCACCGTGTACCGGCGCTGGGGCACCGTGGCCGGCCTGGTCGCCGACCTGCTGACGGACATGGCCGAGCAGTCGCTGCCGCGCACCGAGACCGGCTCGCTGGAGGAGGACCTGCTGGCCAACGCGGGGCTGGTCCGGCGCACCCTGGCCGACCCCCGCCAGGGCCCGCTGTTCAAGGCGGTCATCGCCGCGGCCACGGGCGACGCCCGTACGGCCGAGGCCCTGCACCGCTTCTACGAGGTCCGGGTCGCGGAGTGGGCGCCCTGCGTACGGCAGGCCGTCGAACGGGGCGAGGTGCCGCAGGGCACCGACGCCGCCGAGGTGGTCCGCGCCGTCTCCGCCCCGCTGTACTACCGGCTGCTGACCACGGACGCGCCGCTGGACGAGGCCGCCGCCCGGCGGGCGGCCACGGCGGCGGCCGCGGCGGCCCGCGCGGGGGTCTTCGTACGCACCGCCTAGGGAGTGCCGGCGAAGTCGCTCTTGCCTGGAGGGACTTCGACGGCACGACCTGGCCGGAGCGCCCGGAACGGCGCGAGCCCTCCGGCGCGGGGGCTCAGGTGCGGTCGACGAAGACGCTGGTCGACTTCACGCGGGCGGTGGCGCGCATGCCGACCTCCAGGCCCAGCTCCTCCACCGCCTCCCGGGTCAGCAGCGACACCACCCGGTGCGGGCCCGCCTGGATCTCCACCTGCGCCCCCACCGAGCCCAGCCGGATGCCGGTCACGATCCCCGGGAAGGCGTTGCGGGCCGAGGTGTACGGGGCGTCCTCGTCCTCCCCCGACTCCTGCGCCACCTGCACGCAGAACGCCGCCAGGTCCGGCCCGTCGACGATCCTGCGGTTCCCCTCGCGCCGGGTCGGGAAGCGCTCGGCGTCCGCCCAGCGGCGGGCGGTGTCACTGCTGACGCCGAGCAGCCGGGCTGCCTGGCCGATCGTGTACGACTCCATGCACCGCAGGGTAGGCCGTGCCGCGTTCACGCCGTGAGGAGGGCGTCCGCGATCGCCGTACGGGCGTACAGCACCGAGCGCCCGGCCCGGTGGGCGGTGACCAGGCCCGCGTTGCGCAGGGCCGTCAGGTGCTGCGACACCCCGGCCGCGGACAGCCCGCAGTGCCGGGCGAGCTGCGTGGTCGAGGCCGGGGTGTCCAGCTCCGCCAGCAGCAGCGCGCGGGAACGCCCCAGCACCGCGGCGACCGCCTCGGCGGAGGAGGCCGTGCGCGGCTCCCACAGGGTGCCGATGCCGCGCGCCGGGTAGGCCAGCTGGGGCGGGTCCGGGGCCACCGCCCGGGTCAGGACCCGGGGCCAGGCGAAGGCCGAGGGCACCAGCAGCAGGCCCGCGCCCGCCCGCTCGCGGGTCAGCCCGCACTGCGCCTTCACCAGGCTCAGGGTGTCCGCGTCCCACCGGACGGACTCGTGCAGCTCGTTCAGGACGGACGCGGAGCCGTGCTCGGCGACCTGGCGGGCCCGGTGGAACACGTCGGCCTCCAGCACCTGGCGGATCCGGGCCCAGTAGGGGGCGAGCGCCAGCTCCCAGTAGACCTCGATCTCGGCCGCGACCTTCTCCAGCGCCTCCTCCGGCTCCTCCCCCAGGTGCCGCAGCCGGGGCGAGGAGGCCGCCCGGGGGCCGAGCGCGGCGACGTCGGTGCGCACCTGCCCGGGCGGGGTGGCGCGGATGGCCCGCAGCTCGGCGGGGAGCTCGGGGAAGGGCCCGGGCGGGGTCGGGTTGAGGAAGTCGGCCAGGTAGCCGCGCGCCGGGACCAGTTCGGCCAGCCAGCCCCGCCCCAGGCCCGCCCGCGCGAGCCGGGGCCGCACCTGCGCGGCCCAGTCGCGGTGCAGGTGCGCCGCGGCGGGGTCCAGCAGCCGCCGGAAGCTGGTGACGACCTCCCACATCGGGGAGACCGCGAACCGGGTCTGCGCCAGGTCCCCCGCCGAAAAACTCAAGCCCGGCTCCATGGCCCCCGCCCCTCGCCCCGCCCGTTGGATTCGGCCTGAGCTTAATCAGTTCGCGGTGGCGGGGAGGGCACGCAGGCTCCTCGCATGCTCTCCACCTTCCGCGGACTCCCGCCCACCGTCTGGACCCTCTTCGCCGGTACGGTCGTCAACCGGCTCGGCCACCTGGTCACCCCGTTCCTGGTGTTCCTGCTGGCCGACCGCGGCATCACCGGCACCGAGACCTCGTACGTCCTCGGCGCGCTCGGCGCCGGCAACCTGCTCGGGCCCGCGCTCGGCGGCGTGCTCGCCGACCGGATCGGGCGCCGGCCGACCATGCTGATCGGGCTGCTGGGAGCGGCCGCGGCGCAGGGCGGGCTCTTCCTCGCGCCGGGCGTGCTGACGATGGGCGCGGCCGCGCTGCTGTTGAGCGCGGCCTCGGCGACGGTCGGCCCGGCCGCGTACGCGCTGATGGCCGACGCGGTCGACGGGGAGCGCCGACAGCGGGCGTACGCGCTGTTCGGGTGGGGGGTCAACATCGGCACCGCCGTCGCCGGGGTGCTCGGCGGCTTCCTCGCCGCCCACGGCTACTGGCTGCTCTTCGCGGTCGACGCCGCCACCCTGCTGGTGTACGCCACCGTCGTCGCGGCCCGGCTGCGGGAGCCGCGCCGGGAGGCGCCGGCGGGCGGGGCCGTACGGACCCTGGGCTACGGGGTCGTGCTGCGCGACCGGCTGATGCTGGCGCTGCTGCCCGTCTTCGGCGTCCAGCTGTTCGTGTACTCGCTGACCGAGGTGGCCCTGCCGCTGGCCATGCGCGACAGCGGCCTCTCCCCCGCCGCCTACGGGGCGATGGCCGCCGTCAACGCGGTCCTGGTGGTGGGGCTCCAGCCGCTGGTGACCGCCCGCCTCGCGAAGCTGCCGCAGCTGCCGGTGCACGCGGCCGGCAGCGTGCTGATCGCGGCCGGGGTGGCGGCGACCGGGCTCGCCGACGGCGTCGCTGGCTACGCGGCCTCGGTGGTCGTCTGGTCGCTCGGGGAGGTGGTCGTCGCCGGGATCTCGGCCTCGGTGGTCGCCGGGCTCGCCCCGGCCGACGCCCGCGGCCGCTACCAGGGCGCCTTCAGCTGGACGTGGGGCGTCGCCCGCTTCGCCGCCCTCACCCTGGGCGTGACCCTGTACGCGGGCGCCGGCCCGGCGGCCCTGTGGTGGACGGCCCTGGCGGGCGGCCTGCTCTGCTCGGCGGCGGTGCTGGGGCTGCGGCACCGGGTGGCGGCGCGGACGGAGCACGGCCTGGCGGCGTAGCGCGCCGGGTCCGGGCGCCGGGCCGGTGTGGTGTCGCGTGCGGGGAGCCACAGGGGAGTTCCCCGCACGCGGCACCGGACCGGCCCGGCCCGGGCGCGGGTTCCGGGCGGTTCCGGGTGGGTTTCCGGACGGTGGGGGAGGCCGCGCTGCGGGCTCCGGACCGCTGTGAGCAGGGGTTTCGTCCGGAGCGTGGTTTCACGTGAAACATCGGGCAGCCCAAATAAGTGGGTATCGACCGGTTCGATCGGGTATATCCATTTGGACGGCCCCAATAGCGCACGAACACGCCCGTGACCCGGGACCAACCGTCGGAGGAGCGCAGAACGATGGACCGTACCCAGCGCGACCACACCGGCCGAGCGGACTGCACCGGCAGGGCAGACCGCGCCGAGCGCATGGACGTGGCCACCCTGGAGGCCAGGGCCCTCTCCACGGCCCTGTTCCACCGGCTGGCCGAGCTGGACGAGGGCACGGCCGACTACTCCTACGTCCGCAACACCCTCGTCGAGCTGAACCTGAGCCTCGTCAAGTTCGCCGCCCGGCGCTTCCGCGGCCGCAGCGAACCGATGGAGGACATCGTCCAGGTCGGCACGATCGGCCTGATCAAGGCCATCAACCGGTTCGACCCGGAGCGCGGGGTGGAGTTCACCACCTTCGCGATGCCGACCATCACCGGTGAGATCAAGAGGTTCTTCCGCGACACCAGCTGGGCCGTCAAGGTCCCCCGCCGGCTCCAGGAGCTGCGGATCGACAGCGCCAAGGCCCACGACGCGCTGGAGCAGGACCTCGGCCGCGAGCCCACCGACGCCGAGATGGCACAGGAGCTCCACGTCACGCCGGAGGAGTTCAGCGAGGGCCGCAAGGCGGCCAGCGCGTACTCGGCGCGGTCCCTGGACGCCCCGGTCCAGGAGGACTCGGAGCGCGACCCGGCCGCGGAGCGGTCCTCGCTCGGCGAGGAGGAGCCCGCGTACGACCGGATCGAGTGCCTGGAGTCGCTCAAGCCCATGCTCGCCGGCCTGCCGCCCAGGGAGCGGGAGCTGCTGTCGCTGCGGTTCGGGCAGGAGCTGACCCAGTCCGAGATCGGGGCCCGGCTGGGGCTGTCACAGATGCACGTGTCGCGGCTGCTGAACCGGACCCTGACCCGGCTGCGCGGGGGCCTCCTCACCGACGCCTGAGCCCTGACCGTCAGGCCGCCGAGCGAGCCCGGAGGGCCGGGGATCCGGGGGGCCTGCGGGCCCATGACCCGGGAGCCGGCCCTCGCGGGCGCCCCGACGGGGGCCCTCAGGAGGCCGGGACCGTCACCTCAAGCCAGACCGTCTTGCCGGAGCGGCCCTCCGGCGCGGGCAGCGAGCCCCAGTTCTTCGCCAGCCGCTCCAGCAGGACCAGGCCGTGCCCGCCCGGCCGGGAACGGTCCCGTGTCGCCCGGCGCACCGGCGGCTCCGGGCTGTCGTCGCTCACCTCGACCCGCAGCATGCCGGGGCTGTGCCGCAGCACCAGCTCGCGCGGGCCGCCGGCGTGCAGGCACGCGTTGGTGACCACCTCGGAGACCAGCAGGAGCACGTCGTCCCCGGCTTCCGAGTCCTCGGGGCCCAGCCAGTCGGCGAGGGCCCGGCGGGTGAAGTCCCGGCACCGGGCGACGACCCCGGCCGTCGCGCCGCCCAGGACCAGCCGCCGCGTCTGCTCCGCCACAGGCTCTCCCGTCTCCGACGCCGCTCCCCCGGCGCCGCACCTACCCCCGGCCGGGACGGACAAATCACGCCCGGACTCCACGCTACTGCCGAGTCGGGGCGGTGAGGGTGAGGTGCGGCGGTGCGGAACCACGGCGGACGGGCGGACGACGGGCGGTCGACGGAGGGTCGAGGGCCGGACGACGGCCGGACGAGGCCCCGGAGGCGGCCGGGCGAAAAGGCATCCGGCGGCGGCGGACGAGGGCCCGCGGCGACGGCCTGACGAAGGCACCCGGCGGCGGCCCCCAGCTGACCCCGGCGGGCAGCGCCGGGCCGGGAAAGGGGCCGCCACCTCGGGTTTTCCGCCGTTCTCCCCCGTGGAGCGGCGGGTCCCAGGGACGCTATGCGGGCGTCCCCGCCCCGTCGAGACAGCGGTCCGCGATCCGTCAAGTCGGCCGCACGGGGGCGGCGTGGCCCAGGCACCCCGGCGTCCACATCCTGGACAACTACCCTCGATATATGAACGCAGAAGCCGACGCCACCGCCGCCGTGAAAGACGCAGTCAAAGAAGCAGACCGGAAGCACGTTTTCCATTCCTGGTCGGCGCAGGAGCTCATCGACCCGCTCGCCGTGGCCGGGGCCGAGGGCTCGTACTTCTGGGACTACGACGGCAACCGCTACCTCGACTTCTCCAGCTCGCTCGTCTACACCAACATCGGCTACCAGCACCCGAAGGTGGCCGCCGCCATCGCCGAGCAGGCCGCCAAGCTCTGCACCCTCGCGCCCGGCTTCGCCGTCGACGTCCGCTCCGAGGCCGCACGCCTCATCGCCGAGCGCACCCCCGGCGACCTCGACAAGATCTTCTTCACCAATGCCGGCGCCGAGGCCGTGGAGAACGCGGTCCGGATGGCCCGGCTGCACACCGGCCGGCCCAAGGTGATGTCCGCGTACCGCTCCTACCACGGCGCGACCACCACCGCGATCAACCTCACCGGTGACGCCCGCCGCTTCGGCAACGACGGCGCCACCGCCGGCGTCGTCCACTTCTGGGGGCCGTTCCTCTACCGCTCGCCCTTCCACGCCGCCACCGAGGCCGAGGAGTGCGAGCGCGCCCTGCGCCACCTGGAGGACACCATCGTCTTCGAGGGCCCGCAGTCCATCGCCGCGATCATCCTGGAGACCGTCGGCGGCGCCCCCGGCGTGCTCGTACCCCCCGCCGGATACCTGGCGGGCGTGCGCGCGCTCTGCGACCGCTACGGCATCGTCTTCATCCTGGACGAGGTCATGGTCGGCTTCGGCCGCACCGGCGCGTGGTTCGCCGCCGACCACTGGGACGTCACCCCCGACTTGCTCTGCTTCGCCAAGGGCATCACCAGCGGTTACGTACCGCTCGGGGGCGTCGCCATCTCCGCCGCCATCGCCGAGACCTTCGCGCGCCGCCCCTACCCGGGCGGGCTGACGTACTCCGGGCACGTACTGGCCTGCGCCGCCGCCGTCGCCACGGTCAACACCATGGCCGAGGAGGGCATCGTCGAGCAGTCCGCCCGCACGGGCGCCGAACTGCTGGGCCCGGGGCTGCGCGAGATCGCCGCGCGGCACCCCTCCGTCGGGGAGGTCCGGGGCATGGGCACCTTCTGGGCCCTGGAACTCGTACGCGACGCCGGCACGCGCGAAGCCCTGGTCCCGTACAACGCCTCCGGCGCCGACAACGCGCCGATGGCCGCCTTCGGCGCGGCCCTGAAGAAGGGCGGCATGTGGCCGCTCCTGGCGGGGAACCGCATCCACATCGCCCCGCCCTGCAACATCTCGGCGCAGGACGTCGCCAAGGGGCTCGCGATCCTGGACGAGGCCCTGTCCGTCACGGACGCGCACATGGCCTGACCTGCATGCTTGTGCGGTCGCCCAAGCCGTGGGTGCTGGTGTTCGGATGTTCCGTGCGGTGGTCATCGCGTCGCACACATGGTGCAATCCGTGCAGTACCACTCAGCACCTACGGACCGGGATGCACGTCAGTCCCGGGGCGGTCCCGAGGGACCGAACGGCGGGGAGCGGGACGCCCTTCCAGGAGGGCGGGCGCTGGACGCCGGGCGTACGGGATCCAGATCGAACGGACTCCGTGTTCCCGAGTACCCGAAGGAAGACAGCATGAGCAAGCACGTCCTGGGCCAGAACCAGTACGGCAAGGCCGAGAACCGCATCGTCGTGGTGACCCGCAAGGGCAACGACGGGTCCTGGCACGAGATCCGCGACCTCAACGTCTCGGTCGCGCTGCGCGGCGAGTTCCGTGACGTCCACCTGACCGGCGACAACGCCAACTGCCTGCCGACCGACACCACCAAGAACACGGTGTACGCCTTCGGCAAGGAGCACGGCATCGCCTCCCCCGAGGCCTTCGGCATCCTGCTCGCCAAGCACTTCGTCTCCTCCCAGGCCCCGATCCGCGAGGCGCAGATCCGCATCGAGGAGTACGCCTGGGAGCGGATCCCCGTCCCGACCCGCAAGGAGCAGCACTCCTTCGTCCGCAAGGGCCAGGAGGTGCGCACCGCGCAGGTCACCTACAGCGAGACCACCGGCCTCCAGGTCATCTCGGGGCTGAAGGACCTGACGGTGATGAACTCGACCAACTCCGAGTTCCACGGCTACATCAAGGACAAGTACACGACCCTCCAGGAGGCGTACGACCGCATCCTGGCCACCAAGGTCACCGCCCGCTGGGCGCACTCGGCGCTCGCCGCCGACGACCGGGACCACGACTGGGACCAGTCGTACAAGAAGGTCCGCAAGCACATGCTGGAAGCCTTCGCGGAGACGTACTCCTACTCGCTCCAGCAGACCCTGAACCAGATGGCCGAGCGGGTGCTGGACAACTGCCCCAAGGTCAACGAGGTCCGTCTCAACCTGCCCAACAAGCACCACTTCCTCGTCGACCTGGAGCCCTTCGGCCTCAAGAACGACAACGAGGTCTACTTCGCGGCGGACCGGATGTACGGCCTGATCGAGGGCACCGTCCACCGCGACGGCGTGCAGCCGGTGATCGCGACCTCCGACTGGATCGTCGCGTAGGGCGGTTGCCACCGCAGCGAGCCTTCCGTCCGGCCCGGACCGCGTCGCGGGGTCCGGGCCGGACCGCGTTCACTCCCGCGCCTCCTCCCGCTGCTGTCCGACCAGCAGGTTCCAGCGGCCCGCCCGCCCGCTGAGGACCGTCACGGTGTCCGGCCGGACGTCGAGCCGCCAGAAGGCCGCCGCCGGCAGCTCCAGCGCCGCCACCACCGCCGCCCGTACGACGGCCTGCGCGACCACCGCGTGGTGCCGGCCGGGACCCAGGCCCGCCAGGTACTCACCCGTCCGGGTGATCAGTGCCGCCGTGGCCTCCCCGCCGCCCGGGGGCGCGAACTGAGGGTCCGTGAGCCAGCGCCGGACCCCCTCAGGGTCCTCGGCGGCCACCTCTTCGAGCGTCCGGCCCGCCCACCGCCCCATGGCCGGCCCGGCCAGGCCCGGGTGGACGGGGCACGGTTCTCCGTGTCCGAACCGCCCCTGGCGGGCGGCGGCGTCGAGCGGGGGCGTGGCGAGGTGTACGCGTACGGACGGCATGCGGGGAGCGTAGAGCGCACGCCCGGCGCGTGAGACGGCGGCCACACGCCGTGGTGTTCACGCCACCGGCGCGGTACGGTCTCGGACGACATGACGAAGGTATGACGGAAGTACCGGTGAGAATCCGGCACGGTCGCGCCACTGTGAATCCTCCCGCGGCACCGCGGGAGGGAAGTCAGACCCGCCGCCTTCGAAGAGAGCACCACTGACCGGGACGCGTGTTCCCCCTGGAGGTTCTGCAATGGCTCACATCGCCGCGCCCGCTTCGGCCCCCGCCGCCGTCGCCCCCATCTCCCTCTCCGCGCTGGCCCCCTGGGCCGCCTTCGCCGCGGTCCTGACCCTCGTCCTGCTGTACTTCGTCGGCATCGAGCAGGGCGCCACCGCCGTCTTCCAGGGCGAGACCGTCCACGAGTGGCTGCACGACGGCCGCCACCTGCTCGGTTTCCCCTGCCACTGACCCCTTCTGATCTCCCTCACGATCACGCAAGGGGCTCCTACGTGAACACCGTCTCCCCCCGTGCCCTGCTGGTGCGGGGCATGCTGGCCGGCCTGCTCGCGGGCGTCGCCGCCTTCGTCGTCGCCTACCTCCTCGGCGAGTCCAAGGTGGACGCGGCGATCGCCATCGAGGAGGCCGGCCACCTCGCGGCCGGCCACGACCACGGCGCCGAGGAGGCCCCGGTCAGCCGGGCCCTCCAGGCCACGGCCGGGCTGGGCACCGGCGTCCTGCTGTACGGGGTCGCGCTCGGCGGCATCGCCGCGCTCGTCTACTGCTTCGCCCTGGGCCGGATCGGGCGCTTCGGCGCCCGGGCCACGGCGGCCCTGGTCACCGGCGCCCTGTTCGTCACCATGACCCTGGTGCCGTTCTTCAAGTACCCCGCCAACCCGCCGGCCGTCGGGGACCCCGACACGGCCGCCCGGCGGACCGCCCTCTACCTGCTGATGATCGCCCTGAGCGCGTTGCTGGCGGCGGCCGCGCTGGTCCTGGGCCGGCGGCTCGCGCCGCGCCTGGGCAACTGGAACGCCTCGGTCGCGGCCTCGCTCGCCTTCGTGGCCGCGGTGGGCGTCTCGTACGCCCTGCTGCCCGGGATCAACGAAGTGCCGGCCGACTTCCCGGCCGCGCTGATCTGGCAGTTCCGTCTCGCGTCGCTGGCCATCCAGGCAGCGCTGTGGGCGACTTTCGGCCTGGCCTTCGGTTTTCTAGCCGAACGCGCTCTTGTCCCGGCCGCCACACCCAAGGAGGCTGTCAGCCGATGAGCTGAGCGCGACACACCTGTTGCGCGTGTGACGGGTGTGGAGAGGGGTGGGATCCGGCGATGCCGTCCGCGATCCGGGAATGGCGGGGCTGGACCGGGGCCGCGCCGTTCTGGCTCAACTCGGTACTGCTGGTCCTGGCCCCCTTCACCGCCGTCACCCTCATCGCCCAGATCGGCGTGATCAGCGCCCTGGCCGCCCTCGGCGGGCTGGCCCGGCAGCTCTGGTTCGGGGACTACGGCCATCCCGCGATGCACCTCGCCGCCGCCCTCATGGGGGTGGCGGCGGTGGCGTTGGTGGTGGTCTGAGCCGGCTCGGGGCGCGGGCTCGGGGCGCGGGTCACCCTTCATCCGTTCGGGGGTAGGGGGTCGACCCGGTGCGTACGGCCGGTGCACCCGCCGCCAGCTGCGAGGACGCCGACACCGGGGCGGGGCGGACGCGTGACGCGCCGTCATATCTCGGGTTTCCGGCGATGTGCGGGCGGCCCGGGAGCGGTCCACTGCTCCCAGGACCGGCCGCCCGAGCCGGACAGGAGGAACGCCATGTCCCGCGCCCAGTGGGCCGCCGCCGCGCTGACGGTCACTCTGCTCTGTACCGGTGTCGGCCTGTTGCGCGGCAGTGCCGGCGCGGAGCCCGCCGCCTCGGGCGTCACCGACGCGCTGCCCTCCCGGGCGCTGGGCCTGTCCGGGCACCGCCGTCTCGTGCGCGGGCTGGACCACTCCGGTGCGCACGCCCCCGGCACGCAGCACCGGACGGTGTCGGCCCCTCCCATGCGGCCTTCACGGCCGCTGCGGCTGCGGATCCCCGGCCTCGGTGTGGACCTCCCGCTGGACGGGGGCCCGCCGGGCGGTGCGGGCCGGGCCGGCTGGGACACCGACGGCCCGGCTCCCGGGTCCGCCGGGACGGCCGTGATCACCGGTGAGGGGCTGCCGCTCGCCGGGCTGCGGCGCGGGCGCGTCATCGAGATCCCGCGCGCGGACCACCGTACGGCCGTGTTCACCGTCGAGCGGGTGTCGCCGCACGCGGTCACGGCGCCGGCCGGGGACGCGGGGAGGGCGCGGCTGCGGCTGGTCAGCGGCGAGACCTCCGTCCTGGCCCGTCTGACGGCGCCGCAGCGCGCCGGCTGACCGGGCGGGGATCAGCCGAGGGGGGTGTCTTCGTCCTCCGGTCGGGGGCTTCTCGGGGGTTCGCGGCACGTCGATCGGCGTGTCGGGGCATGCAGGGCCCATGAACGGTGCGCGGTGCACGCGGACGGCGCTGGCGCGGGCCCTGACGGTGGCCTGCGTGGCCCTGCTGTGCCTGTTCGGTGCCGGTCCGGCGGCGACGGCCTCGGCCGGCGCGGACTCCCGCCCCGCCTCCTCCGCGCCGGCCGACCCCACCGAGGGCCAGTCGGAGCCGGCCGGGGATCCTGTGGGCCGCGCGGCGCTGCGGGCGGTCCTGCGCGGCGCGCCGGCCGTACGGCGGCTGTCGCCGCGCATGTTTCACGTGGAACACGCGAGTGGGACGGCCCGCGCTGCTTCGTCGGGGACGGCCGCACCGGCCCTGTCCCGGCGGACGGTACGGAGTGTGGTCCTGCGCTGCTGAGCGGGCCGAGCAGCGGACGCGACCCCCCACACACCCCGAACCACCGTGAGGTTCCGCCATGCCCATCGACCCGTACGCCGCCCTGAACGCCATGCTCCGCGCCGAGGTCGCCCGCTTCTCGCCGCCGGTCCGCAAGGACGGGCAGGACCGTCGCACCGCCGCCCGGCCCACTACCGGCGGGCCCACCGCCGACGGCCGTCCCGGCGCGGACCGGACGGTGCCGCAGCCCGCCGCTGCCGCCGACGCAGAGCCCGTCTCCGGCACCGCCCGGCAGGACCCCGCGGGCTCGGCGGCGTAGCCCGGGCGGGACGGCAGGTGCCGGTGCCCGCACCCCGTGGAGGGGGTGCGGGCACCGGCGCCGGGCTCAGTCCTCCCGCGTGTAGTACCGGTAGAAGGCCGTGAGCCCCACACCCAGCCCCACGAAGAGGCCGACGACGGCGGCCCGAAGCACGGACTCGTTGGTCAGGCTGTGGAGGTAGCCGGCGGCCACGCCGCCGAACACGCCGTACGCGGCGGCGTGCGGCTCCCGCCTCAGCTTCGGGCCGACCCGCGCGAGGGCGACCATGCACGCCGCGAAGACCAGGCCGCACAGGATCCCGTAGAACACGTTGCCCGCGTCCACCGGGCCCATCTGGCGCTTGATGAAGGCCGCCCAGACCCCGTAGACGAGGCCGAGCAGCAGCGCGCGGACCAGGGTGCTCCTGTCGGTGTGCTGCTGCGCGTCCGCCGACCTCATCGGGCGGTGCCGCCGGGGGGCGGTGGGTGCCGCATGTGCCATGGCGGGGCTCCTCTCTTCCATCCTCAAGGGCACACCCGGCACCCGGGAGCGGCAAGTGGATCACCCGTCCGGGCGGTCTGGGACGCGTCCCGTGAGGGAATCGGGGCCCCGGACGCAGCAGCAGGGGTGGCGCCGCACCCCGCCGCCCGCTTTCCCTGGTGACGTGCGCACCTTCCTGTCGGCGGCCCTCATCGTGCTCGTGGCCCTGCTCGTTCCCGCGAGCGCGGTCGCGTACTGGGCCGACCGCCGGCTGGGCGACGCCGACCACTACACCGCGGTCATGGCGCCCCTCGCGCGGAACCCGGCGGTCCAGGACGTGGTCGTCACCCAGGCGACCCGTGCCCTGACCGGGCAGATCGACGCGGGTCCCTTCCAGGGCGGCGTGGACGCCCTCATCGGCGAGGCCCTGCGCTCCTTCTCCGGTACCCCCGCCTACCGGACCGCCTGGGAGGCGGCCAACAGGGCCGCGCACGCCGCTTTCCTCGACGCCCTGGAAACCGGCCACGGGGACGCCGTCACCATCGACCTCGCGCCCGTGATCGCGCGGGTCAAGGAGGAGCTGCTCGCGGACGACGTGCCCTTCGCCGACCGGATCCCGGAGACCCACCTCTCCGTGAAGGTCATGGAATACGACAACCTCGGCGCTCTCCGGGAGGGGTTCCACGTGCTGCAGATCGCCGGAGTCTGGCTTCCGGTCCTGACCGTGCTGCTGGCCGTGTCGGCGGTGGCCGTCGCCGTCCGGCGCCGGCGGGCCCTCCTCGCCACGGGCGCCGGGCTCGCCGTGGGCGCCCTGGTGCTGGGAACGGCGGTGAGCGTCTGCCGCCGCCTCACCTTGGAGGACCTGCCCGCCGACATCGACCGGCCCGCCGCCGCCGCGGTGTACGACGCCCTCACCGCGTTCCTGCGCACCACCGCCTGGGTGGTGCTCGCCGTCGGACTGGCCACCGCGCTGACCGCATGGCTGATGGGCCGGCTCGGCCGCACCCCATAAGCTCGGAAGGTACCCATCCTCCGCAGAACTCCCCAGAACGACCGATTCGCGAGCGGCGACACGGAAGCGGAATGACCACCGAACGACGCACCGAGCACATACCGGCCGGGCGGCCCCGGCCCCACCCCCTGGCTCCCCCCGACTGGCTGCTCGCGGGCCTGCGGCCGAGCAGCGCCCCCGTGCCGTGGGCCGCGGCCGCCCGCGCCGGGATCGCGATGGCCGCCCCGCTCGCCCTCGGCTTCGCCCTCGACGAGCCCGAGTACGGAGCGCTCGTCTCCATGGGCGCCCTCGCCGGCGTCATCGGCGACACCGCCGACGCCTACCGGATGCGGATCCTGAACATCGCCGTCCCGCAGGCCCTCGGCGCCGTCGGCGTCGCCGTCGGCACCCTCGTCTACGGACACGGCTGGCTCGCCGTCGCCGTCCTCACCCTGATCGCGCTCCTCTCCGGGATGATCTCCTCGATCGGCACCGTCGCCTCCGTGTCGGGGCTGCTGCTCCTGCTCAACGCCGTCGTCGGGGCCGGCCTGCCGATGCCCCGGCCCTGGTGGACCGCACCGCTGCTGCTCACCGCCGGCGGCCTGTTCGTACTCGTCCTGACCCTGCTGGGCTGGCCCCTGCGCGGGCGGCAGCCCGAGCGGGCCGCCGTCGCGGCCGCCTACCGGGCGCTGGCCGACGCCCTCGAAGCCTGCGGCGGGCCGCAGGCCGCGTACGACGAACGCCGCCAGGAGGTGACGCAGGCCCTCAACCAGGCCTACGACCTTGTCCTGGGCCGCCGCGCCCGGGTGCACGGACGCAGCCCCGCCCTGGTGCGGATGCTGGCCCAGCTGAACGTGCTGATCCCGCTCGTGGAGGCCGCGCCCGCCGCCCACCTGCGGGGCGTGCCGCTGCCGCCCGAGATCCCGGCGGCCGTACGGGAACTGGCCGCCGGCGTCGAGGAGGGCCGCACCGGGACCCCCGCCCTCGCCCTGCCCGCGGCGCGCACCCCGTCCGAGCGGGCCATGGACTCCGCGCTGCGGCACGCCTCGGCCATCGTGCACCTCGCCGAACCGGACCCGTACAACGTCGACGACCGCCTCGGCCGGCCCGCCGCCCTGCGCGTCCGGGCCGGGCGCGGGGTGCGCGACGTGATGCTGTCCGGGGCCTCCTGGCGGTACGGGCTGCGCCTGGCCCTGTGCATCGGGCTCGCCCAGTCGCTCGTCTCCCTGATCGACGTGGAACGCTCCTACTGGGTGGCGCTGACCGTCACCTTCGTCCTCAAACCGGACTTCGGGTCGGTGTTCTCCCGGGCCGTGCTGCGCGCCCTGGGCACGGCCGCCGGGCTGGTCCTCGCGGCCGCCGTCCTCTCCGAGGTGCCGCGCGGCTGGTGGGACGTACCGGCGATGGTGGTGCTCGCCGCGCTGATCCCCGCCTTCTCCGCCAAGGGGTACGCCTTCCAGACCGCGGCCATCACCCCCGTGATCCTGCTCCTGTCGGACCAGCTCAACCACGAGGGCTTCGACCTCATCCTGCCCCGGCTGCTCGACAGCCTGATCGGCTGCGGCATCGCCCTCGTCGCCGGCTACCTGCTGTGGCCCGAGAGCTGGCACACCCGGATCGGGGACCGGCTCGCCGACGCCGTCGACGACGCCGCCCGCTACGTGGAGCGGGCCTTCGCCCCCGTGACGGACGGGGCCGCGCTGCGGGCCGCCCGGCAGTCCCGCCTCCAGGCCCGGCGCCGGATCTACCGCGACCTCTCGGGGGTGCGCAGCGAGTTCCAGCGGGCCCTCACCGAGCCCCCGCCGACCGGGAGCCGGGCCGCCGCGTGGTGGCCGCTGGTGGTGGCCGTGGAGCGCATCGTCGACGCCACCACCGCCGCGCGGGTCCGCGTCGACCACGGCGCCGCCGCGCCGGCGGCGGCGGAGGTCGACCGGATCGCGCGACAGCTCCGCGAGCTGGCCGAGGGCGTCCGCCGCAACCCCTCCCCGGTCCGCGCGGACACGCCCCCGGAGGCCGGCGGGGCCGACGTCCTGGCCCCCCTCCGCCAGGAACTGGCGGCCGCCCGCGCCATTTCCCACCTCTGACCTTCCCGCCGCGCCCCACCCCGTCCCCCGGGGATTCCCCGGGGGGACGGGCGGTGCGAGGGGCACGGATGGAGCAGTGGCCGGGCCGGGACGCGGGGCGGGGGGCAGCATCGTGTACATGCGCAGCACGCAGCTCCCGGCCCTCGCCGGTCTCGCCGCCCTCCTGACGGCCACGGCCGGGTGCGCCGACGTGGAGGGGCTGCGCAGCGCGGGCGCCCTCGGCACCGTGCACGCCCCCAAGAGCCTGTGGAAGGGCTACCGCCCCGACCCGCCGGGCCCCGGGCAGCAGCCCGGCACGGCCGCCGTGGTGCCCGGGCTCCCCAAGGCGGAGGGGCAGAGCATGCGCGGGGTGGACGCGCTGGCCGTCGTACGGGCCGACATCACCTCCGCCACCGCCCAGGACGCCGGCTCCGGCCGGCTCGTCGACCCCCGGGCCGTCCAGCGGCTCACGCTCTGCACGGGGGCTGCGGACGGCGGCCCGTACTGCCCCGTCCGCCCGGGCGTCCTCCACGACCTGACCGGCAACGGCAAGGAGGAGCTGATCGCGGCCCTGGACGTGGACGGCCGGGTCACCGAGCTGCGCGTCTACACCGTCCGGGACGACGGCAGCATCGCCCGGATCCTGTCCCGGCGCGGGGTGCTGGAAGGGGTGGAGGTCGCCGCCGAGCACCTGTCGGTCCGCGAGCCCACGTCGAACCCCGCCTACATCTCCGTCTCCGACTACGTGTGGGACCCGAAGACCGGGAGCATGAGCCTGTCGCAGCTCACCCTCGACGACTGCCCCGCCCTCACGGACGTCCCGCACGGCGGGGACCGGTTCCGATGCGCGCGCTGAGCAGCCTGCGCTGGAAGATCGCCGTCACCACCACCCTGGTGTGCTGCGCGGTGGCCGCCGCCCTCGGGATCCTGGTGCACAACGTCGTCGCCCGGCAGATCGTCGGCGAGGTCCGCAAGGACGCGAACCGGGACCTGGACCACGCCCTCGGCCACTACGCGTACGGCACCGCCCACGGGGACGTGAACGCCGCCCTGGACCCGCCCGGCCTGCCCACCCCCCTGCGCGGCCTCGTCGCACGCGGGCGGACCGGCAGCATGGTCGGCACCTACGAGGGCAAGCCGGTCATGTGGGCCGCCGCCCCCGCCGACCGGAAGGCGCTGGCCGTCTGGATCCCGTACGGGAGCACGCGCGAGCGGCTGCGCCACCTCGACACCGCGATCCTCGCCTCCTCGGCGCTGGCGGCCGGTGTGGTGGCCCTGGCCGGTGTGTTCCTCGCCGACCGGATCAGCCGCAGGCTCGTGACGACCGCCGCCGTCGCCCGCCGGATCAGCGCCGGCGACCTGGACGCCCGGGTCGGTTTCCCCGCGGACACCGGCCCGAACGGCTCCCGCGACGAAGTACGGGACGTCGCACACGCCCTGGACTCGATGGCGGCCTCGCTCCAGGAGCGGCTGGAGGCCGAGAAGCGGTTCACGGCGGATGTCGCGCACGAGCTGCGCACCCCGCTGACCGGTTCACTGGCCGCCGCCGCGCTGCTGCCGGAGGGCCGCCCCACCGAGATGATCAACGACCGGCTGGGCGCCCTGCACCGGCTCACCGAGGACCTGTTGGAGATCTCCCGGCTGGATTCCGGGGTGGAGCGGGCCGACCTGGCCCAGGTCGAGCTGGGCCGGGCCGTGGAACGCGCCGTGGCCGGCACCCGGTTGTCCGCCGAGGTACGGATCGTGCGGGACGCGGTGGTGTTCACCGACCGCCGGCGCCTGGACCGGATCCTGGCCAACCTCCTGGCCAACGCCCACCAGCACGGGCGGCCGCCGGTCGAGGTGGCGGTGGAGGGGCCGGTGGTGGTGATCCGCGACCACGGCGGGGGTTATCCGCCCGAGCTGATCGAGCAGGGCCCGAAGCGGTTCCGCACCGGGGACCCCGGACGCGGCCGCGGCCAGGGGCTCGGTCTGACGATCGTCGCGGGCCAGGCGGCCGTGCTGGGGATCACGCTGACTTTCGCCAACGCCCCGGACGGGGGCGCGCTGACGACGCTCCGGCTCCCGGTCGGAAGGCTGCCGGAGACCGGCTGACCGGCCTCGCGGGGAAGCCCCGGCGGATGTTTCACGTGAAACACCTCCGCCCGGGAAACACCCCGGCGACCGGTCAACTGGCCCTGCTCACCGGCTCGGTCAGACGCCGATGTTCTTGCCGTCCTTGCGCCACACGGACACCACCGCCGGGCGGACGATCTTGCCCGGGCCGTCGGGCCACACCGACTGCGGCTTCTCCACGGACGCGCCGTCGATCTCCCCCGGGTGCTGGACGGAGACCAGGACGCGCTTGTCCTGGACCAGCGGACCGCACGTCTCGGCCCCGCGCGGGACGGTGAGGAACTGCTTCAGCTCACCGCGCCGCTCACCCGCGGTCGCGACGGCGAACAGGCCGTCGTGCGAGCCGAGCTGATTGCCGTCGGTGGAGATCCACAGGTTGCCGTGCGGGTCGAAGGCCACGTTGTCGGGGCAGGAAATCGGGCTGACCTTGTCCTTGGGGAAGCCCGCGAAGTAGGTGGCCGGGTCGTTCGGGTCACCGGCGACCAGGAAGAGCCGCCAGGCGAAACCGTCGCCCGCCGGGTCGTCGAAGTTCTCGGCGAGCTCCAGGATCTGGCCGTGCTTGTTCAGGTTGCGCGGGTTGGCCTCGTCCGCGCCGGCCTTGCCGGGCTTGCCGCGGTCGGTGTTGTTGGTCAGCGCGATGTAGACCCGGCCGGTGCGCGGGGACGGCTCGACGTCCTCGGGGCGGTCCATCTTGGTGGCGCCGACCTTGTCACCGGCCTGCCGGGTGAAGACGAACACCTCCTCGGCGGTCATGCCCTCGACGTGCGAGACGTTGCCGGAGGGGGAGGCGGTGGCCAGCTTGATCCAGACACCGGAACCGTCGAACTCGCCGTCGGAGGGAAGCCTGCCGGAGCCGTCGATCGCGGCGGCCGGGGAGTCGCCGGTGAGCTTGGCGACGTAGAGGGTGCCCTCGTCGAGCAGCGTGAGGTTGTGCTCCTTCGCCGCGCGCGAGTCGCCCTTCATCATCCGCTTCGAGGAGACGAACTTGTAGAAGTAGTCGAAGCGCTCGTCGTCGCCCATGTAGATGACGGGGCGGCCGTCCTCGGTCAGGCGGGGCTGCGCGGCCTCGTGCTTGAACCGGCCGAGCGCGGTGCGCTTGCGCGGGACGGAGTGCGGGTCGTACGGATCCAGCTCGACGACCCAGCCGAAGCGGTGCGGCTCGTTGGGCTCCTGCGCGACGTCGAAGCGCTTGTCGAAGCGCTCCCACTTGCGCTCGGACGCGCCGGAGGTCACGCCGTAGCGCTTCAGGCGCGCGGCCTGGACG